>NZ_LR794158.1:0-292520 GCF_902860225.1 Candidatus Azoamicus ciliaticola | reverse complement strand
TTATAATTTTTTATTTTTTATATAGATTTATTAATTTATTTTTAGTAAAATTCATACTAATTATTCATCCTTTAGAGGAGTTTTTAATTGTGATTGAAAGATATATACCAGTTCTTATATTTTTTATATTTGGTTTTGTTTTTGGGATTCTACCTGTTATTTTAGGTGCGTTAGTAGCACCTAAAAATCCTAACAAAGAAAAATTAAGCCAATATGAGTGTGGTTTTGAACCTTTTGATGATTCTAGAATGAAATTTAATGTCAAATTTTATTTTGTGGGTATCTTGTTTATAATTTTTGATTTGGAAATTGCTTTTTTATTTCCTTGGGCAGTTTGTCTTGATTTTATAGATTTATCTGCTTTTATAGGAATGGGAATATTTTTATTGGTTTTAACCATTGGTTTTATTTACGAGTGGAAAAAGGGGGCTTTAGAATGGGAATAGATGGTAAGCTTGGTTCAGGGGGATTTGTTACTACTAAATTAGATAAAGTTATTAATTGGGCTAGAACTGGATCTTTATGGCCAATGACATTTGGTTTAGCATGCTGCGCAGTTGAAATGATGCAAACGGGCGCGTCTAGATTTGATTTAGATAGATTTGGTATTATATTTAGACCTAGTCCTAGACAGTCTGATTTAATGATTGTTGCAGGTACTTTGACTAATAAGATGGCATCAGCTTTAAGAAAAGTGTATGATCAAATGCCTTCTCCTAAATGGGTTGTTTCAATGGGGTCTTGTGCGAATGGTGGTGGATATTATTATTATAGTTATTCTGTTGTTCGTGGTTGTGATAGAATTGTTCCAGTTGATGTTTATGTTCCTGGTTGTCCACCAACACCAGAAGCTTTGATTTATGGTTTATTAAAATTACAAGAAAAAATAAAGAAAACTAATACTTTAGCTCAAAAAGTAAGGGATTAATATTGTGAAATTAGATGATATAAAATCTTTCATTGATACTAATTTTAAAAATTTTGCTATTTTAAAATTAAATAATAATGGTGAAATTAACATAGACGTTGATAAATCTGTGTTTTTTAATTTTTGTAAAGAAATGAGAGATAATAATAAATTCTTATTTGGATGTCTCGCTGATGTATCAGGTGTAGATTATTTGGATTATGGCAAAAATTATTGGGAAACTATTGATTCTACTTTTACTGGATTCAGTAGAGCGCATAAGACAGATTTGAATTATTCTTTGTATATGAAAAATCGTTTTTGTGTTTCTTACCATCTTTTATCATACGTTCATAATTTTAGAGTAAGACTTAGGGTTTTTGTTTGCCTTAATGATATGGTTGCTCCATCTGTTGTTAGTTTGTGGTCTACGGCAAATTGGCATGAAAGGGAAGTTTATGATTTCTTTGGTGTTATTTTTGAAGGGCATCCTAATTTGATTAGGATTTTAACTGATTATGGTTTTGAAGGGCATCCGCTTAGAAAAGATTTTCCTTTAACTGGTGAATATGAAATAAGATATGATGAGAATAAAGCGAAAATTGTTAGGGAAGCTTCTTTAATTAAACGTGTAATTAATACGCCAAAAGTTGTTAGAAAAGATTTTCGTTATAAATAATACGGTTTTTTTATGAATAATATTGATCATTATAAAATTAATTTTGGACCTCAACATCCTGCAGCACATGGTGTCATGCGATTGATTTTAGATTTGGATGGGGAGGTTATTAAAAAAGTTGATGCACACGCTGGCTTATTGCATCGTAGCATTGAAAAAATATGTGAGAATAATTTGTATAATCAGAATGTTGGTTATATGGATAGGCTAGATTATGTTTCCATGATGTCAAATGAACATGCTTATGTGTTAGCGGTTGAAAAATTATTAGGTTTACAACCACCAATTAGAGCTATGTATATTAGAGTAATGTATGATGAAATTACACGCATTCTTAATCATTTATTGTGGTTGGGAGCTCATGCTCTAGATATTGGTGCTATGGCTTTGTTCTTATATTGTTTTAGAGAACGTGAAGATTTGATGGATTGTTATGAAGCTGTGACTGGTGGTAGATTGCATGTTGCTTATTATAGGCCAGGTGGTGTATATCGAGATTTGCCTGATTCTATGCCTAAATATAAGGGTTATAATTTTAGTAAAAAAAGGCTGGAATTGTTAAATTCTAATAGACAGGGGTCTTTATTGGATTTTATAGATGATTTCACAAAGAGGTTTCCAGCTTGCGTAGATGAATATGAGACTCTTTTAACGGATAATAGAATTTGGAAGCAAAGAACTGTCGGTATTGGGGTTGTTTCACCTGAAAGAGCTATTAATTTAGGATTTACAGGTCCTATGTTACGTGGTTCTGGTATTGAATGGGATTTAAGAAAAAAACAACCATATGCTGTTTATGATAAATTAGATTTTAAAATTCCTATTGGATCTAACGGTGATTGTTATGATAGGTATTTAGTTAGAGTGGCTGAAATGAGAGAGGCAAATAAAATAGTAAAACAGTGTGTAGAGTGGTTGTGTAAGAATGATGGTCCTGTAATGTTGGAAAATAGTAAAATAACTCCTCCTTCAAGAATTGATATGAAAAATTCTATGGAAGCATTAATTCATCATTTTAAATATTTTTCTGAAGGTTTTTTAGTTCCTGAAGGTGAAGTTTATGCTGCAGTTGAGCAACCTAAGGGTGAATTTGGAGTTTATATTGTTTCTGATGGATCAAATAAACCTTATAGAGTTAAAATGAGAGCGCCAAGTTATGTACATTTATCATCAGTAGATGAACTTTCAAGAGGTCATCTTATTGCTGATTTAGTTACTATAATTGGTACTTATGATATAGTTTTAGGTGATGTGGATAGGTAATATGTCTAAAATAGATAAAGTTTTTTTTTCTGGTGATTTTTTAAAAAAATGTGAAGATTGGTTGAAGCGTTTTCCTGAAAATCAAAGAAGATCTGCCGTTATAGAAATTTTAAAGTTTGTTCAAAAAGAAAATAGCGGTTGTTTGAATGAAAAATTAATTGGTGATGTTGCTGATTATCTTGGTATGCCTAGAATATTTGCTTATGAAGTAGCAACATTTTATAGCATGTTTGATTTAAATAAACTTGGTAGATATAAGATATGTTTTTGTGTTAGCATTTCTTGTATGTTGTGTGGGTCTGATGATTTAGTAGCACATGTTAAAAGAAAACTTGGTATAGATTTTGATGAAACAACAGTGGATGGTAAATTTACATTGAAAAAAGTTGAGTGTTTAGCTGCTTGTGGTGGCGCCCCCGTTGTTTTGATCGGTGAAAAATATTATGAGAATTTAACAGTAGAAAGTATTGATTCTATTTTAAGTAATTTGGAGTAATTTATGTTAAATCAGGTATGTTATAGAACTATTGGATTAAAATATCCTAGTAGTTTGTCTACTTATTTATCCATAGGTGGATATAAAGTATGGAAAAAAATTTTGAAGGAAAAACCTGATCCTATTAATATAATAAATGAGGTAAAGCTTTCTGGTTTAAGAGGTAGAGGTGGAGCTGGTTTTTTAACTGGTTTGAAATGGAGTTTTATATCTAAAAGTATTCCTGGTCAAAAATATGTAGTTTGTAATTCTGATGAAGGAGAGCCTGGAACTTTTAAAGATAGAGATATATTGAGATATAATCCGCATCAACTTATAGAGGGTATGGCAATAGCTGCTTATGTTATTGGAGCGACTGTTGGTTATAATTATATTAGAGGTGAGTTTTACGAGCCTATTTCTGTCATTGAAAAAGCAGTTAATGAATCTTTAAATGCTGGTTTATTAGGAAAAAATATAGATAATAGTAATATAGATTTTAATTTGTATAATGTTTATGGTGCTGGTGCTTATATTTGCGGAGAAGAAACAGCTTTAATGGAGTCTATAGAGGGTAAAAAAGGTCAGCCTAGATTTAAACCACCTTTTCCAGCTAATTTTGGTGTTTATGGGCGTCCTACAAATATTAATAATACTGAAACTTATGCATCTATACCAGTTATTTTAGAAAAAGGTGGAAAATGGCATCTTGAATTAGGTAAACCTAATAATGGTGGATGTAAAATTTTTAGTGTTTCTGGACATGTTAATAAACCTGGTAATTATGAAATTCCTTTGGGAACTCCATTTATTGAGTTATTAAATATGGCTGGTGGCGTAAAGAATGGTAAACGTTTAAAAGCTGTTATTCCTGGTGGTTCTTCAGCGCCTGTTTTGCCTGCGCATATTGTGAATAATTTGTCTATGGATTATGATTCTATTTCTAAAGCTGGGTCTATGTTAGGTTCTGGCGCAGTTATAATTATGGATGAATCTACTTGTATGGTTAATGCTTTGTACAGAATATCGCATTTTTATGCTGATGAATCTTGTGGTCAATGTAGTCCATGTAGAGAAGGTACAAGTTGGCTTTATAAGATCTTAAGTAGAATTGTTCATGGCCATGGAAATGTGTCTGATATATCTTTGTTGGATTCTGTTGCTTCTAATATATGTGGTAGAACTATTTGTGCTTTAGGTGATGCCGCGGCTATGCCAGTTATGGGTTTTATTAAACATTTTAGAAGTGAATTTGAAGATTATATAAAAAATAATAATAATCGTTTATAATATAAAATAGCATAAGGCGTTAAAATGGGAATTGTAGATAATTCTAAAGTTAAAGTAGAAATAGATGGTATAGAATTTAGTGCGAAGCGTGGAACTAAAATTATTGAAGTAGCTGATGAAGCTGGTATATATATTCCTAGGTTTTGTTATCATAAAAAACTTTCAATAGCTGCTAATTGTAGAATGTGTTTAGTTGAAGTTGAAAAAGCACCTAAGTTATTTGCTGCTTGTGCCACTCCTATAGCTGATGGTATGAAGATATTTACTAATACTGAAAAAGTTATTTCAGCACAACGTGCTGTTATGGAATTTTTATTAATAAATCATCCATTGGATTGTCCTATTTGTGATCAGGGTGGAGAATGTGAATTGCAAGATTTAACTGTAGGATATGGGTGTACTACGTCAAGATTTTTAGAATCAAAAAGAGCTTTTGAGGATTATAGTTTTGGTCCTTTAGTATCCACCGACGTTACTAGATGTATTTTGTGTAGTAGGTGTGTTAGGTTTTGTTCAGAAATTTCAGGTACAGATGATTTGGGTATAATAAATAGGGGTAGTAATTCAAGAATTTTCACTTTTTTGAAAACCAATTTAAGATCTGGTTTATCTGGAAATGTTGTTGATTTATGTCCTGTTGGAGCTTTGACAGCAAAACCTTCTAAGTTTAAGGCTAGACCTTGGGAATTAGTTCAAAAACCTTTCATAAGTAGTCATGATTGTTTAGGTAGTAATCTTTATTTACATGTTTTTAGAGATAAAATTATACGTGTAGTTCCAAGACGTAATGATTTGATTAATGAAACTTGGATTTCAGATAGAGATAGATTTAGTTATGAAGGTTTATATAGTAGTGATAGAGTTAAGTCTCCAATGTTGAAAAAAGATGGTAATTGGATAGATATTTCTTGGTCACAAGCATTGGATATTGTATCAAAAAATATTAAATCAGTTATAGAAAGTAGCGGAGCAGATAATATAGCTGCGATAGCATCATATAATTCTACGTGTGAAGAGTTCTATATTTTACAAAAATTGTTGAGAGCATTAGGCTCGAATAATTTAGATCACAGAATAAATCAATTAGATTTTAATTATCAAGAAAACATGCCTGTTTTTTCTGGAATTGATATTGGCATGGATGAATTTGATAAATTAGATTCCGTTTTGATTATTGGCAGTGATATCATAAAAGATCATCCTGTTATTGGTATAAAATTAAGAAAAATTATTAATAATGGTGGAAATGTTTTTGTTGTTAATCCCATAGATTTTGATTTTTTTATGAATGTGTCTAATAAAATTATTAGTAATCCTAAAGATTTTATACACATAATATCTTCTTTGATTAAAAATTTTACTTTTTTTAATAAAGATTTTAATGATAAAAATATTATTAATTTATTTTCAAAATTAAATGGATATGAAAAATATCGTGAGTTTTCAGAAAAATTTTTTTCTGCTAAACGTAAAGTAATATTGATTGGATCTTACGTTATTTTTTCTCAAGATTATTCTAAAATTTTATATTTATGTAATCTTTTATCCAGTATTAGTGGTGCTTATTTTGGTGTTTTAACGGATGGAGCAAATTCTTCTGGTGCTTGGTTGAGTGGTTTTGTTCCACATAGATTACCTGGTGGAGTAAAACATGATATTGGAAATAATGTTAATTGTTCAAATATTTTTTCTAAATTATTAAAATTATATATTCTATTTGGAATTGAATTGGAAAATGATTCTATTTATGCTAAAAAATCTTTAGATGCTTTGAGTAAAGCTGATTTTGTAGTGTCATTTTCATCTTTTAAAAGTGATGTACTTTTAGGTGTTGCTGATGTTATTTTACCTATTGCTTCTACTTATGAAAATGTTGGTACTTATGTTAATATGTCTGGTATTTGGCAATCTTTTGATCCAGTTGTCTTATCGGATTATGAAGTTAAGTTTGGATGGAAAGCGTTGTCAGATTTAGCGAGTATGTTGAAATTAAATGGATTTAATTATATTGATTCAGTACATATTTTATCTGAAATTAAGTCTTTTATTAATGAAAATTGTACATTATCTTGGAATTTCAATGTTATTGATAATTTAGTTAGTAATATTAATGGTGATTTAATAGTTATTCCTTATTTGTCTCAATATAATGTTGATAGTTTAGTTAGACGAGCAAATTCTTTGCAAAAAATTGACAGAGATAATGATTTTGAATCAAATTTAGTTTTAAAGTGTAATGATGGTGTTTATAATAAATTAATTCTTAATAAATCTTTAAATAAACTTTTAGCTGATAAAAAAATTATTGTTAGTATAGATAATTCAGTTTCTGATGGTGTTTTATTTATTAGAAATTATAATTTATTGAATTATATAGATTATTATTTACTTTACGAAGTTTTTTCTTTTGATAAAATTTAGTGTTTTATTCATTGAGGTGTTTACATGAATTTAAATATCTTATTTGGAGTGATATATACTTTATTTAAAATATTAGTAATTATAATTCCTTTAATGCTAGGTGTTGCGTATTATACTTATATTGAGAGGAAGGTTATTGCTTATATGCATGATAGAATAGGCCCAAATAGAGTTGGTAAATTTGGGCTTTTACAACCTTTTGCTGATGCAATTAAATTGTTGTTTAAAGAATTAATTATACCTACAAAATCTAATAAATATTTATATGTTATTGCTCCTATTATAGTTATAGGGCCTTCTTTAACAGCATGGGCTGTAATGCCTTTTAGTGAAACTTTTGTTGTAGCTAATTTAAATGTTGGTTTATTATTTTTATTATCTATGACATCATTAAGTGTTTATGGCGTTATAATAGCTGGTTGGGCTACTAATTCTAAATATGCTTTATTAGGATCTTTAAGATCTGCTGCTCAAACAATATCTTATGAAATTGCAATGGGTTTTTGTTTTGTTGGTGTTTTAATGTTATCAAAAAGCATGAATTTGAGAGATATTGTTATGGAACAAGATGGAGGTGTTTTTAGTTGGTTTTGGTTACCTTTATTTCCTTTATTTGTTATATATTGGATTTCTGCTGTTGCTGAGACTAATAGAGCTCCATTTGATGTTGTTGAAGGAGAATCTGAAATTGTTGCGGGATTTCATGTTGAATATAGTGGTATAAGATTTGCTTTATTTTTTTTATCAGAATATTCCAATATGATATTAGTTTCTTTTTTGTGTGTTATTATGTTTTTTGGTGGATGGTTACCACCTGTGGCATCTAATAGTCAGATTGGTTCTTTTCTTTCTATTATTCCTGGTATAGTTTGGTTATTGTTTAAGTCATCATTTTTTATTTTTAGTTTTCTTTGGTTTAGAGCAACATTTCCTAGATATAGATATGATCAAATTATGAGATTAGGTTGGAAAATTTTTATACCTGTAACTTTGCTCTGGATTTTTGTTGTTGGTATATTTATTAGATTTTTTTAATTTAGGGGGTTTTTTTGTTTGTTTTTTTAAAGCGATTTTTTAAGTCTTTTCTTTTGTTAGAGCTTATACAAGGACTTAGAGTTACAATGAAACATTTCGTTGGTAGAAAAATTACTATTTTTTATCCAGAAGAAACCATTCCTAAATCTGATAGATTTAGAGGTTTACATGCTTTAATGCGTTATGATAATGGTGAAGAGAGATGTATAGGTTGTAAATTGTGCGAAATAATTTGCCCCGCAAAAGCCATAACTATTGAAACAGCTGAGCGAGACGATGGTTCAAGAAGAACTATTAGATATGAAATTGATTTATTTAAATGCATATTTTGTGGTTATTGTGAAGAAGCTTGTCCTGTAGATTCAATAGTGCAAACTGAAATTTATGATTATTGTTTTTATGATAGAAATAGCTGTGTTATAACTAAAGATAAGTTATTGGCTATTGGAGATCAGCATAAAAAAGATATTTTTAGGATGAAAAAAAATGATTCTATTTATAGGTAATTAAGGGTATTTTTATGTCATGGTTGTTTTTTTATATTTTTGCTGGTATAGCTATTTTTTCTTCTATTTTTGTTGTCTTATCTAAAAATACAGTTAAATCTGTATTATTTTTAATTTTGTCATTTTTATCTACTGCTTGTATATGGTTGCTTTTAGAAGCGGAATTTTTGGCTATAACTCTTATTTTGGTTTATGTAGGTGCTGTAATGGTCTTGTTTTTATTTGTAGTTATGATGATAGATCAAGAATTTGAAATAACTAAATTGGGCGTATCTAAATATTCGCCTTTAATTATGTGTAGTTCTTTACTTCTTTTAGTAACCTTATTGTTGTTTATAAGTCCATATCATTTTGGGTCTGATGTTATATTGCCTGAATTTAGGGGTGCAAGTTATAATGTTATATTGTTAGGTTTGTTGCTTTATAATAAATACTTATTTGCTTTTGAAATTGCAGGAATATTATTTTTAGTTGGTATGGTTGCAGCTATAGCTATTTCTTTTAGAGGTAAGCAGGATAGATTGAATCAAGATGTATCTGAACAAGTTAATGTTAAGTCTGGTGATAGACTTAAATATGTAAATTTTGAGAAATAAACGTTATTCAAGAGATTTTTATGGTTTTTTTATCTAATTATTTGATTTTTTCGTCTGTTTTGTTTGTTATTGGCATCACTGGTGTATTTATAAATAGAAAAAATATAATTGTACTTTTGATGTGTATGGAACTTATGTTATTGGCAGTTAATACTAATTTCATTTCTTTTTCTAGGTATATGGGCGATTATACTGGTCAAGTTTTTGTATTTTTTATTTTATCCGTTGCCGCTGTTGAAGCTGCCATAGGATTGGCTATATTAGTAATAATTTTTAGAAATCGTGGTACTGTTAGTATTAGAAAAATGAATGATTTAAAGGGGTAGTTTGTGGATTTAATAAAAATATATATTTTAATTGTGGTTTTTTCTCCTTTATTTAGTGCTTCAGTAGTTGGACTAACTTGTAGAATTATTAATAATTCTATTGCACATTATTTAACTTCAGTTATGATGTTCATATCTTTAATTTTTTCATTGAAATTGTTGTATATGTTTTCTTTTAAAGGTTTAGCTACTTTTGAAGATAGTTTATATATTTGGGGGACAGTAGGTAGTTTAAAATTAGAAATAGGTTTTTTAGTTGACAGATTGACTTGTATAATGCTTTTTGTAGTTACTTGTATTTCTTTTTTAGTTCATGTGTATACTATAGGTTATATGCATGGTGACGGTGGTTATAATAGATTTTTTTCTTATATTTCATTCTTTACTTTTGCTATGCTTATGTTGGTTGTATCAAATAATTTTTTACAACTATTTTTTGGGTGGGAAGGTGTAGGATTGGCGTCTTATTTATTAATTGGTTTTTGGTTTGATAGAGAAAGCGCTGTATTTGCTAATTTAAAGGCTTTTATAGTTAATAGAGTTGGTGATTTAGGTTTTTTACTTGGAATAGCTGCTATTTATTGTTGTTTTGGTTCTTTAAATTATTTAGTTGTTTTTGATGGTGTTAAAAATTTTGTTTCTGATGGTTCTTTATTTTTAAATACTTTTTTTGCTTTTACACCTGTCTCTGCTATTACTTTTATTTGTATTTGTTTATTTATAGGTGCTATGGGGAAATCAGCGCAAGTTCCTTTACATGTGTGGTTACCTGATTCTATGGAGGGTCCTACTCCAATATCTGCTTTGATACATGCAGCAACAATGGTTACTGCAGGTATTTTTATGGTAGCTAGAATGTCGCCTATATTTGAATATTCAGAGACTGCATTATCTTTTGTTATGATTATAGGAGCTATAACTTGTTTTTTTATGGGGCTTTTAGGTATAGTTCAAAATGATATTAAGAGAGTTGTAGCTTATTCTACTTTGTCTCAATTAGGATTAATGGTTACAGCATTAGGTGTTTCAGCTTATTCTGCTGCTATATTTCATTTGGTAACTCATGCTTTTTTTAAAGCACTTTTATTTTTGGGTGCTGGATCTGTTATAGTTGCTTTGCATCATGAACAAGATATTAGATATATGGGAAATTTAAAAAAATATATGCCTATTACTTATTATACTATGTTTATAGGTAGTTTAGCTTTAGCAGGTATACCTGGATTTTCTGGTTTTTTTTCTAAAGATCTTATTATAGATTCAGTTAAAATATCATCTGTGCCATTTTCCGGTTTTATTTATTATGTTCTTGTCTGTGCTGTGTTTGTTACTGCTTTTTATTCTTTTAGAATGTTTTTTTTAGTTTTTCATACAAATGAACGTATAAATCATCATTCTAGCCATGAAGATCATGGACATGGTAATGATCATCATTCTGATGGTGGCGTAAAAGAATCACCTTTTGTGATAACAATACCATTGATAATTTTAAGTATATTTTCTTTAATTAGCGGTTGGTTATTTTTTGATAAAATTTTAGCTGGTTTTTTTGGTGATGCTATTTTTGTTAAAGACAGTTCTGTATTGTCACATTTAAAACATGAACTTGTTAGTAGTAATAATTTATTTCTTCATGGATTTACATCTTTACCATTTTTAATGAGTGCTTTAGGTATATTTTCTGCATGGTATTTATATTGTGTTAATTCAAGTATTGTTGTATTTATTAGAGAAAAGTTTAGTTTTATCTATTTCATTCTTATTAAGAAATATGGATTTGATGAATTTAATCAATATGTTTTGGCTTTTGGTACTAGAAAAATTGGATTGTTTTTTTGGAAAATTGGAGATATGTTATTTATCGATAAATTGATAGTAAATGGTGTGCCATTGATGATAAAATATTTTTCTGATTTTGTTAGAGTGTTACAATCTGGACGTATTTATAATTATGTTTATATAATGGTTACTGGATTTGCTTTATTATTATATTATATTGTTGCTGGTGATTTCAGTAGTTTTGGAAGATAATATATGTTAATAGAAATACCTTTATTAAGTTTCATTATTTGGATGCCTATTATTATTGGGGTTGTTATTTTGTTCTTTAATAATGATAAAAGATTTTCTTTTATCACAAGAAATTTAGCATTGTTGGCATCTATTTTTTCTCTTTATTTGTGCTATTTATTGTATTCTGGATTTGATTTTCTTTCTTGGAAAATGCAGTTTGTGGAAGATAGACAATGGATTGGTAGTCTTGGAATTTTTTATAGTTTAGGAGTTGATGGTATATCTATAGCTTTGGTTTTATTGACTTGTTTTATGACTTTCATTGTGGTTGTTTATTCGTATAGAAGCATAAAAGATCATATTGCTCAGTATTTTTCTTATTTTCTTATTATGCAAGGGTTGGTTTGTGGAGTTTTTGTAGCATTAGATGCTATATTGTTTTATGTATTTTTTGAAGCTATGTTAATACCTATGTTTTTGATCATTGGTATTTGGGGTGGAAATAATAGAATTTATGCTACTATAAAATTCTTTTTATATACTTTTTTTGGATCTGTGTTTTTTTTAATATCTTTGATTTATATAAATCATATGATTTATTACAATACAGGTGAGATGACTTTTTCTATACTTAAATTCCAATCAGCATTTTTATCTGTTTCTCAACAAAAATGGTTGTTCTGGGGAATGTTGATAGCATTTGCAGTTAAAGTTCCTATGTGGCCAGTTCATACTTGGTTGCCTGATGCACATGTTGAAGCACCTACTGGTGGTTCTGTTATTTTAGCAGCAATTACATTAAAAGTTGGTGGGTATGGTATTATAAGATTTTTATTACCTATAGTGCCTGATGGTTGTATGATTTTTGCTGACGTTGTTATAGTTTTATCTTTTATATCTATAGTTTATATAGGGTTGGTAGCTATAGTTCAAGATGATATGAAAAAGTTAGTAGCATATTCTTCTATTTCTCATATGGGTTTTGTTACTTTAGGTTGTTTTTTATTTTTTGTTTTTGGATTTGATTCAAAATATTTTGATAATGCTGTTATGGGATTAGAAGGAGCTATGGTTCAGATGATTTCTCATGGGTTTATTTCTGGAGCTATGTTTATATGTGTAGGCATTCTTTATGAAAGATTGCATACAAAACTTATAAGTAAATATGGTGGTGTAGTTAATACTATGCCTATTTTCGCATCTTTCTTTATGCTTTTTGCTATGGCTAATTCAGGGTTGCCAGGTACATCTGGTTTTGTTGGAGAATTGCTTGTTATTTTAGCAGTTTTCAAAGCTCATGTTTTATATTCTTTTTTAGCTGGATTAACTCTTATTTTTGGAGCAACTTATACTTTGTGGATGTATAAGAGAGTTATGTTTGGTAAAATAGCTAATAGTGAGATAGCGTTATTTAATGACATAAAATTAGATGAAAAATTAGTTTTAATTTTTTTAGCTTTTTTTGTTTTACTTTTAGGTATATGGCCTGCTCCAATTTTAAATTTAATTCATTCTACTTTTGATCATTTTGTTCGTGAAGTTATAGAATCTAAGGTTTTTTAGGTTAGGTGTTTTATGTATAGTGGAGTTATTTTTATATTGCCAGAATTAGTTATTGCTGTAATGGCATGTTTTATATTAATTTTTGATCTTTTTGTTTCTAGTAATAAAAGATATATAATTTATTATTTAGCTCAAGGATCGTTTTTATTTATATTATTCATTTTAAGTTATTCTATGAAAGTGCCAAAATGTATATTATTTGATGGTGCTTTTGTATTTGATTCTTTTAGTATTTTTTTAAAATTTTTATTAATTTTGATTGCGTTCTTTGTATTTTTATATTCAAAAAAGTATCTTTTTTTAATAGATTTATTTAAGAGTGAATATTTTGTTTTGTGTTTGTTATCTATTTTAGGAATGATGATTTTAATATCTAGTGGAGATTTTATAACTTTTTATTTAGGATTAGAATTATTATCTTTACCGTTGTATTCTTTAATTATTATGAATAAAAATTATATTTCTTCTGAGGCTGCCATGAAGTTTTTTATTATGGGTTCTATAGCTTCAGGATTATTTTTGTTTGGCGTGTCTATGGTTTATGGGTTGACTGGATTAATTGAACTTAAAGGAATTAATTATTTAATTACAGAAGGTGATATTTTTTCTCAGATAGGCATTTTATATGGGTTAGTTTTTATATTTGCTGGATTAGTTTTTAAATTCGGTGCAGTTCCTTTCCATATGTGGGTACCTGACGTTTATGAAGGATCTCCTATACCTGTTACTCTTTTTATAGGTACAGTACCTAAAATTGCTGCTTTAGGTATGGCTTATAGATTATTGTCAGACACATTTTCTTATGTAACTAATGAAATTGAATTTTTATGTATTATAAGTGGAGTTTTATCATTATTTGTCGGTAATATCTTTGCTTTAACGCAGTCTAATATAAAACGTCTTTTAGGATATTCAGCAATAGCGCATGTTGGATTTATTTTTTTCGCTTTTGTCGGTTCAAATTCAAATAATTTTTCTATTGCTATGTTCTATGTTTTTGTTTATGTGTTTTCATCGCTTGGTGCTTTTGGTGTTGTAATGGCTTTAAGTTCAAAGTTAAAAGAAGCTCAGTTTATTTTTAATTTTAATGGAGTTGGACTTATTTATCCAGTTTTTGGTATTGTTATGGCAATATTTTTATTTTCTTTAGCTGGCATACCACCTACTGCTGGATTTTATGCAAAGTTTTTTGTATTGAAGAATTTAATTTCTTATGGTTACATTGAATTAGTTATTTTTATTTTATTGTTATCAGTTATTGGGGCTTATTATTATTTAAAAATTATTAAAGCTATGTTTTTTAATGTTTCTGATAATGGCGTGGAAATATTAGGAGTGTCTAATTTTGCATTTTTATTAATTTTGCTTAACGGAGCTTTCATATTGTATGTTGGTATGTTTCCATCATATATTTTACAGTTATGTTCTTTGTAGGTATTAATGTTTTAAATGTATATTTATTATAGCTTTAATTACTATTGCAAATGGTATTGCGAAGAATACTCCGTATATATTTAAAGTTGAACCAAAAACTATTACTGATATTATTATTGATATTGGGTGTAGATTTACCGCTTCTGAAAAAAGAAGCGGTACCAATATGTTTCCATCTAATAATTGAATTGTAGTATAAATTATTGTTATGTACAAAAATTCTTGTGATATTCCTAGTTGCACAGCTGATATCAATATTACTGGAATTGATACCATTATTGCACCTATATATGGAATTATAACAGATACTCCTACCATTATAGATAATAAATCCGCATACGATATTTTATATATTTTAAATAAAATGTAGTTCGCTATGGTTATTATTATTATTTCAATTATTTTACCTCGTATGTAGTTTTCTATTTGTGTATTTATTTCTATCCAAATGTTTTTCCAAAAGCGCATTTTTTCTGGCATTATTTTATTAAACCATTCTAGTATTTTTTTATGATCTTTTAATAAGAATAGAACTAAAATTGGTATTATAAATATAGATATCGTCCATTTTATTATTATAGCTATAGAAATTAAAGATGCGCTTATTAATGTTTTACCTATACTTTGTACATAAGTAGTTATATTAGAAAATAATATGTTTGTTTGTTCTATAGAAAATATTGATGGATATTTATATGTTAATATTTTTATTTTTTGCAAAATAATAGGTAAGTCGTCAAATAAGTTTGCTAATTGTTTAAATATAATTGGCAAGAGTATAGTTAATATTAGTATAAAAAATGTTAAAAAAAGAGAATATGTTATAAAAAAAGATATAGAATTAGATATATTTACTTTTGTCAGTAATTTTTGTATGTTGTACAAAAAGTAAGTTATTATAATACTTATAATTATTGGTAAAAAAAACGAACTTTTTATTATTATAATTATTGTTAAAAAAAAAAGTATAAGTGATAAGATTTCTTTGTATTTTATATTTTCAAGTATATTTTTCATATTGTATTTATTTTTTTATGAAAGCCTGTGCCTGCTGGAATTAATTTTCCTACTATTACATTTTCTTTCAATCCTAATAATCTATCTTTTTTTCCACTTATAGCAGCTTCTGTTAATACTTTAGTGGTTTCTTGAAATGATGCGGCTGATATAAAAGAATCTGTAGTTAAAGCAGCTTTTGTTATGCCTAACAATATTGTTTTATATAGTATTTCTTTTTTATTTTCATTTTTTAATTTTTTATTTAGATCATTTATTAAAAATATGTTTTCTTGATCGTCTTTTAATAAATTACTTTCACCAGAATCTATTATTATACCTTTTTTAAGCATTTGTTTAATTATTACTTCTATGTGTTTATCATCTATTCTAACACCTTGTAGTCTATAAACACTTTGCACTTCTCTTTTAATATGGTCAGTTAATTCGTTTACACCTAATAATCTTAAAATATCATGTAAATTGTGTTCACCTTCTACCAAGATATCGCCTTTTATTACATTTTCATTTTCGAATACATTTACATTTTTCCATTTTGGAATTAATAGTTCATTGAAATTACCTTCTGCATCTTTTATTAAAATTCTATTTTTATCTTTTGTTTCTTTTCCAAAAATGACAATCCCAGATGTATCTGCTAGTATAGCAGGATCTTTAGGTTTTCTTGCTTCAAAAATATCTGCTACACGTGGTAATCCACCTGTTATATCTTTTACTTTTGAAGTATCTTTTGGTATTTTAGCTATTATGTCGCCTATGTTAATTTTTTGATGATTTTCTACGTTTATTATTGTTCCAGGAGATAAAAAATAATTAGTTATTTTTGTATCATTATTTTCTATCTTAAGTTCTTTATTTATTATTTCTATGCATGGTTTTATATTATTAATATTTTGATTGCTTTTATTTGAATCAATAACAATTATGTTTGATAATCCAGTGGTTTCGTCTAATTCTTTTTTAATTGTTAGGCCTTCTATTAAATTTATGTATTTAATTGTACCAGTTATTTCAGATATTATTGGTAGATTGTGTGGATCCCATGTTGCTATAATTTCGTCTTTTTTGCTTTCATGTGCATTATTTTTATGTATTATTGCTCCGTAAGGTATTTTATATTGTTCTAATTCTTTTTTTTCTTTGTCAAGTATTATTATTTTACCTGAGCGTGAAATTGATATTATATTTTTTGTTTTTTCATGAATTATTGTTTTTATATTTTTATACTCGAGTATTCCATCTGTTTTACACTGTATTTGATTATTCATGCTTATTCTAGAAGCTGCTCCACCTATATGAAATGTTCTCATTGTTAATTGAGTACCTGGTTCACCTATTGATTGAGCAGCTATTACGCCAACAGCTTCACCTATATTTACTAATGCATTTGTTGTCAAATCTGTTCCATAACATTTTGAACATACGCCATATTTTAATTTACATTTTATGACTGATCTTACTTTTATTTTTTTTATATTTAACTTTTCTATTAAAATTATTTCGTTGTCATTTAATAATGTGTTTTTTGTTATAATAATCTCGTCTTTTTTGTTTTTAATGTCTTCTTGTAGTATTCTTCCTTTGATTCTATCCGTTAATTTTTCTATTACATTGCCATCTTCTATTATTGGTGTTATTTCTATACTATCGGTAGTTTCGCAGTCATTTTGTGTTATTACAACGTCTTGTGCAACATCAACTAATCTTCGTGTTAAATAACCTGAGTTTGCTGTTTTTAAAGCAGTATCAGCCAATCCTTTTCTTGCGCCATGAGTAGATATAAAATATTGTAAAATATTCAGACCTTCTCTAAAATTTGCTGTTATAGGTGTTTCTATTATAGAACCATCTGGCTTCGCCATTAATCCTCGCATTCCAGCTAATTGTCTTATTTGATTTATTGATCCTCTAGCACCTGATTCCGCCATCATGTATATTGGGTTAAAAGAATCTTCTGTAATAATCTTACCTTCTTCGTTTATTATTTCTTTCAGAGCTAATTTTTTCATTAGAACTTTCGTTATATTCTCATTTGCTTTTGACCATATATCTATTATTTGATTGTATCTATCTTCTTTGTTTATTAATCCATTTGAATATGCATCTTCTATTGTAAGAATTTGTTCTTCAGTTTGTTTTATTATGTCATACTTTTCTTTTGGTATATCTATATCTTCTATACCAATCGATATTCCTGACTTTGTTGCATATTCAAATCCTATTCTCATAAGGTTATCTGCTAATATTACGCTGTCTTTTATACTATTGTTTTTGTAACACGTGCTTATTAAGCTCGATATTTCTTTCTTTGTCATTAATTTGTTAATTGAGTCGAAAGTAATATTTATAGGTAATACTCTGCTTAAAATAGCGCGACCACAAGTTGTTTCTGTAAATGAATTATTTATCTTTAATTTTATTTTTTCGTGCAATCCTATTTGTGAGTTTTCGTATGCTTTTTCTACGTCATTTACATTTTTAAAATATTTTATACTTTTATTTGTACATTTTTTTTCTTTAGATAGGTAATAAAGCCCTAATACTATATCTTGAGATGGTAATATTATTGGTTCACCATTTGCTGGGGATAATATGTTATTTGTTGACATCATTAAAATTCTTGCTTCTAGTTGTGCCTCTATTGTTAATGGTATGTGTACAGCCATTTGGTCGCCATCAAAATCTGCATTAAAAGCAGTGCATACTAAAGGATGTAATTGTATTGCCTTTCCGTCTATCAAAATAGGTTCAAAAGCTTGTATTCCTAGTCGATGTAATGTTGGAGCTCTATTTAGTAATACAGGATGATCTTGAACTATATCGTTTAAAATGTCCCAAATGTAAGCTCCTTCTTCTTCTACCATTTTTTTTGAGCTTTTAATTGTGGTGGTTATATTTCTTTTTTTAAGTTCGCCAAATATAAAGGGTTTAAATAATTCTATTGCCATTTTTCTTGGTAATCCGCATTGATTTAATTTTAGGTTGGGGCCTACAACTATTACAGATCTACCAGAATAATCTACACGTTTGCCTAATAAATTTTGTCTAAATCTTCCTTGTTTACCCTTGATTAAATCTGCCAAAGATTTTAGTGGTCTTTTATTTGATCCATTTATAGTTTTACCTCTGCGTCCGTTATCTATTAAAGCATCTATTGCTTCTTGTAGCATTCTTTTTTCATTCTTTATTATTATATTTGGTGCATTTAGATCTATTAGCTTTTTTAATCTATTATTTCTATTTATTACTCTTCTATATAAGTCATTAAGATCTGATGACGCAAATCTTCCACCATCTAAAGGTACCAATGGTCTTAAATCTGGTGGTAATACTGGCAATACATTTAAAATCATCCATTCTGGTTTATTATTTGAATTTATGAATAATTCTAATATTTTAAGTCTTTTGTATAATTTTTTATTTTTTATATCAGATGTTGTTGTTTTAATTTTTTCTTTTGTTATTTTAATTTCTTCTTTTAAATTTAGATCTTTTAATAATAATTGTATTGCTTCGGCACCCATTTTTACAATTATTTCATCACCATATTGTTTTGTTGAATCTAAATATTCTTCTTCTGTTAACAATTGCCCTTTTTTGAGCAAACTTAATCCTGGATCTATAACTACATATTGTTCAAAGTATAATATTTTTTCCACATCTTTTAAATTTATATCTAATATTAACCCAATTTTTGATGGTAATGATTTTAAAAACCATATATGTGCTATCGGAGTAGCCAATGTTATACTAGCCATTCTACTTCTTCTTACTTCAGCAGTAGTTACTTCTACTCCACATTTTTCGCATATTATGCCTCTATGTTTTAATTTTTTATATTTACCACATAAACATTCGTAGTCTTTAATTGGACCAAAGATTTTTGCACAAAACAGTCCGTCTCTTTCAGGTTTAAATGTTCTATAATTTATTGTTTCTGGTTTTTTAATTTCTCCATACGATCTTGATAAGATTTGTTCTGGAGATGCAAGGCCTATTTTGATGCAATTAAAATTTGTTATATTTGTATTTCGTTTAATTATGTCTATTATGTCTTTCAATTTTTTCTCCAAGAATTATTCTTTATCTAATTCTATATTTAATCCGAGTGATAAAATTTCTTTTGAAAGTACATTAAAAGCTTCTGGAATGCCTGGTTCTGATTGAAAATTATTATCTATTACGTTTTTATATATTTTTGTTCTACCTGTAATATCATCAGATTTTATTGTTAACATTTCTTGAAGCGTATAAGCTGCGCCATATGCTTCTAATGCCCATACTTCCATTTCTCCAAATCTTTGTCCACCAAATTGAGCTTTACCACCAAGTGGTTGTTGTGATACTAAACTATATGATCCTGTTGATCTAGCATGCATTTTATCGTCTATTAAATGATTTAATTTCATTATATATTGATACCCAACAGTTATTTCATTTTCAAAAGGCATGCTTGTTCTTCCGTCATATAATATTGTTTTGCCATGTTTTGGTAAATCAGCCAATTGTAATAATTTTTTAATTTCTTCTTCATTTATACCATCAAATACTGGTGTTGCTATAGGTATGCCGTTAGATAGGTTTTTTATTAATGTTTTCAATTCATCTTGTGAAAATGAATTTAAGTCTAAATTTTTGTTTTTAATATTATAAATTTTTTCTATAAAATTTTTTGCATCTTCTTTTTTAAGATGTTTTAATTTTTTTCCAAGTTCTTTTGCTGCCCAACCTAAATGAGTTTCTAAAACTTGTCCAATATTCATTCTTGATGGTACACCTAAGGGATTTAATATAATATCTATTGTTTTGCCATTTTTTAAATATGGCATGTCTTCTACAGGAACAATGATTGATATAACTCCTTTATTACCATGTCTGCCAGATAATTTATCTCCAACCTGTATTCTTCTTTTTATTGCTATAGAGACTTTAACCATTTTAATTATACCTGGAGGTAAATCATCACCTCTTTTTATTTTTTCTTCTAATTCTTTTAATTTTAAGTTGTTTTCTTGATGTATTTCATCTAATTTAATGCGTTTATCTATTATTTTATTTTTAATTTCTTTATTTTTAATTTTTATGTTTTTAATTTCTTTAATTGGCGTATTTATTATTAAATCTAAAGTTAACAATGTATTTTGATTTGTTTTTTTATTTTCTAAAACAAGTGCATCTAGTTCATTTAATATATCTTTTTTTAATATGTCTAATTCGTCAGCTAAATCTTTTTTAATATTTTTTAGTTTGAAATCTTCTATTTCTAAAGTTCTTTTATCTTTTTTAAGAGCATCTCGTGTAAATATTTGGATATCTATTATAGTACCTGTTATGCCTTGTGGTACTTTTAAAGACGAATCTTTTACGTCTGAAGCTTTCTCACCAAAAATGGCTTGTAAAAGTTTTTCTTCTGGTGTTAGTTGCACTTCACTTTTTTTTGTTACTTTACCTACTAAAATATCTCCAGTTGTAACTTCTGAACCTAAATATATAATTCCACACTCATCCAATTTCGTTAGTGCTGTATTATTTATGTTTGGAATATCTGAAGTTATTTCTTCTGGACCGAGTTTTAAGTCTCTTGCTACACAAATTAATTCTTCTATATGAATGCTTGTTAATTTGTTCTCTTTAACAACATTTTCAGATATTATTATTGAATCTTCAAAATTAAATCCATTCCAGGACATAAAAGCCACAAATAAATTTTGCCCCAAAGCTAATTCACCTAAGTCTGTTGCTGGTCCGTCAGCTATTATGTCATCTTTATTTATTTTATCACCTTTTTTTACAAGTGGTTTTTGGTTTATACATGTATTTTGATTGGATCTTGAATATTTTATAAGATTATATATATCTACACCTATCTCATTATTTTGAATTTCATCTTTATTTACTTTTATTATTATTCTTGACGCATCAACTTTTTCTATTATTCCATTTCTCTTTGCCATAACAGTTGCTCCAGAATCTAAAGCAACTATTTTTTCCATACCCGTTCCTACAAGTGGTTTTTCTGCTCTTAACAGTGGTACAGCTTGTCTTTGCATATTTGATCCCATTAATGCTCTATTTGCATCATCATGTTCTAAGAAAGGAATTAGAGCTGTAGCTACAGAAACTATTTGTTTAGGTGATATATCTATGTATTCTACTTTATTGCTGCTTATTATTATGAATTCGTTTTTAAATCTACAAGATACTTGATCTTCTTCTAACATCATCGTTTTTTTATTTATTTTTGCATTTGCTTGAGCAATTATAAAATCACTTTCATCTATAGCGGATAGATATTTTATCTCGTTAGTTATTTTATTATTTTCTATTTTTATATATGGTGTTTCTAAAAATCCATATTCATCTGTTTTTGCATATATCGCTAATGAATTTATTAATCCGATGTTTGGCCCTTCTGGGGTTTCTATTGGGCATATTCTACCATAATGTGTGTTATGTACGTCTCTTACTTCAAACCCAGCACGTTCTCGTGTTAACCCACCTGGTCCTAAAGCAGAAACGCGTCTTTTGTGTGTTATTTCTGACAATGGATTGATTTGATCCATAAATTGAGATAATTGGCTAGAACAGAAAAATTCTCGTATCATAGCGGCAATTGGTTTTGCATTTACTATGTCATTTGGTGATAAATTGTCATTTTCTGCAAGAGTTAATTTTTCTTTTATAGATTTTTCTATTTTTATAAAACCTGTTTTAAATTGGTTTTCTATTATCTCTCCAACACTTCGTACACGTCTATTACCTAGATGATCTATGTCATCTATGTGATCTTTTCCTTCTTTTATATCTATTAGCTTTTTAATTATATTAATTATATCATCATTACATAATACAGTTTCTTTAAAATTTGAGGTATTTAATCTTTTATTTATTTTCATTCTTCCAATTTTAGATAAGTCATATTTTTCAGATGAAAAAAATATTGTATCAAACATTTGTTTTGCTGAATCTTTACTTATTAATTCATCAGGTCTTATTATTTTATAGAGTTCAATAATAGCGTCATTTTGTTTTGTTATATTTTCTAATTTTAATGTATTTATTATATAATTTTTATAATTTTTGTATTCTATTTCATTATTTTTTTGTAATTCTGTGTTGTTTGATTTGTTTTCAAACACATTTATTATTTCTTCTGTAGTTAAATTTAGTGCTTTTAACAATATTGATATTGGAAATTTTCTTTTTTTATCTATTCTGCCGAAAATACAATTTTTTGTATCTATTTCTATATCTAACCACGCGCCTCTATGTGGTATTATTTTTGCAATATATGATATTTTATTTGTATATATATTTTGTTTTGTTTTGTCTATTTCAAAAAATAATCCTGGAGATCTATGCAGTTGCGAAACTATTACTCTTTCTGTACCATTTATTATAAATGTTCCTTTTGGTGTCATTAGTGGCATATCTAAAATATATACATCTTGTTCTAATGGTTTGATTTTATCTTTTTTTGTATTTATATTTTTTGTGAAAATGAGTTTTAATTTTAATGGGCTTGCATAAGTTAATCCCTTTATTTTACATTCTGCTGCAGTGAATAAAGGTTTAGATATAGAATAACTTATATAATCTAATCTTGAATTTTTGCTAATGCTTTGTATAGGAAATATAGAACGTAATACATATTCTAATCCTATATTTTTTCTTTGCGTTTCTATTCCTGTGTTTTCTTGTATAAATTTTTCATATGATTTTATTTGTATATTGTGTAATTTTGGTATTTTCAATTTTTCTATATGTTCACCAAAATTTGCGCGTAAACATTTTTTTTCTGTGTATGATAATAGCATATTTTCTGTATTTATCATAAGTATTTCCCATTTAAAATAAACATTATCTTATTTCTATTTTTGCGCCACTTATTTCTAAAGCGGTTTTGATTTTTTCTATATCTGATTTTTGAACATTCTCTTTAATAGTTGCTGGTAATTTTTCTACGAAGTCTTTTGCTTCTTTAAGTCCTAAATCTAATATAGTTCTTATTGTTTTTATAACGTTAAGTTTATTATCACCATATGATGTCATAATTATTGTAAATGTTAATTTTTCTTCAGGTTTTGATTTTTCTTCAACATGTTCTGGATTAGAAGCTATTTGTTGATTTTGTATTGATATATTAAATTTTTTTTCTATTAAATTTGTTAATTCTGTTAATTCCAATATATTCATATTTGATATTGCATTTATTATTTCTTCATTAGTTATTTTCATTTTTTTCTCCATTTTCATTGTTTTTAATTTTTATTAAATTATTTAATATTTGCGATAGCCTTATTACACTTATTTTAAGACTATATATTAAGTTTTGTAATTCTTGTTCTTTTGAATTCAATCTTATTATTTTCTGTATATCTTTATTTTCAAATATTCTCCCATATAAATATGTTGCTTTAACCTTAATATTTTTATTTTTTGAATTAAAATCTTTAATTATTTTTAATGGTTCTGATATTTCAGAGTTACTAAATATAATTAATATTTGACCATGTATATAAGGTAATAATTTATCATTCTCTGTTTCATTTAAAGCTTTTTTAATTAAATTATTTTTTAACACTTTAGCTTTTATATTTTTATTAAATAATGCTTTACGTATGTGTTTTAATTCTAATGAAGTAACTTTTGAATAGTCTAGTATTGTTGTAGAAACAGAATTTATGAGTAAATTATTTATTTCTTTTACTATATTCTTTTTTTTTTCGTTTGTGGTTTTCATTTTTTTATTAAATAGTCAATGAATTTAAATTTATTTCTAACCCACAACCCATTGTGCTTGATATGTGTATTTTTTTAATTGACATATTTTTGCAATTTTGTGGCTTATATTTTTTAATTTCATTTATTAATGTTTCCAGATTTTCTTTTAATTTATTTGTATCTAAGTCTATTTTACCAATTGAAGAATGTATTATGTCATTTTTATCATTTTTGAATTTTACATAATTTTTCCTTATTTTTGATAAAGTTTCTTTTATATTTGTAGTTATTGTTCCATATTTTATATCTGGCATTAAATTTTTAGAACCAAGTATTTTATTTAATTTTCCCATTTTTATTATTGCGTTTGGTGTTGTTATCATTAAATCGAAGTTTATGTTTTTTTTTGTAAAATCTGGTATATTTTTTTCATTTAATATTATTTCTATACTTTGATCCTTTGCTTCGTTTATTTCATTATCTGAGATTAAAAATGCTGCTATTTTTTTATTTTCATTTATTTTATTAGGCAGTATTGCATGACCTTTAATGCTTATATTTTTTTTATTAGGCACAATGTTTAACTGTATAGCAACATCTATACTTTCTTTAAAATTTCTTTTTTTTAAATTTTTTATAAAGTCTATTGCTTTTTCAAAAGAATAAATTTGATTTTTGTTAGTTTCTTTATTTTTTTTATTCATTCGATTTCTATCCCCATGCTTTTTGCTGTACCAATTATTGTTTTTATAGCTGCATCATTTGAATTTACTATTAGATCATTTATTTTTTGTTTTGATATTATTTCTAATTGTTCTTTAGTTATTTTACTTACTTTTATTTTATTTGGGATTTTACTACCTTTTTCTATGTTTAAAATATCTTTTATCATATTTGAAGTTGGTGTTGATTTTATTATAAAATCAAAACTTTTGTCTGGGTATATATGTATTAGTACAGATACTAAAGTTCCTTTTTTAATTTCAGGCATGTTTCTTGTTGTTTCATTGAATTTGTTACAAAAATTCATTATATTCACACCTTTTGAACCTAAAGCTGGACCTATAGGTGGACTAGGATTTGCTTCTTGAGATTTTAGTTGTAATTTAACTGTTATTTTCATTTATTTTACCTTTTATATTTTTTCCACTTGACTGAAATCTAAATCTATAGGCGTTGATCTTCCAAAAATAAGTACTCCTATACAAAGCCTGTTTTTGTCATAATTTATTTCTTCTACTGTGCCGTTAAAATCAGAAAAAGGTCCATCTATTACCCTTACCATTTCTCCCGTCTCAAATAATTTTTTTGGTTTTGGTTTTTTTGAACTTTCTTTCATTTTATCTAAAATTTTTTTTGTTTCATCTTCACTTAAAGGAGTAGGATTTCCTGGTGTACCACCAATAAATCCAAAAACATATTTTATGTTTTTTATTATTTGAATTGAGTCATCTGTTATTTGCATTTCTATTAGAATATAACCTGGAAATATTTTTCTTTTACTTGTATATTTTTTCCCAGCTTTTATTTCTATTATATCTTCTGTAGGTATTAATATTTTACCAAAAAAATTATTTAAATTTAGTTGTAATATTTTTTCTTGCAATTGTTCTTTTACTTTTATTTCATGACCAGAAACTGTTTGTATTATGTACCATTTTTTAAGTTTATTTTCTTTACTCATATTATCTTTGAGATTAAAAATGTTAATGTAGAATCTATCAACCATATAATCAAACTTGCACTAATAATTATAAGTGTTACAGTTAACATTGATTGATTTACTTCTTTTTTATCTGGCCAGCTTATGCTTTTTATTTCTGATTTTAAATCAAGTAAATCTGATTTTTTATTTTTTAATAAAATTATAGTGGATATTGTTATTATTATGCTTGTCATTAAAAGCATAACTATTTTTTTTTGGATTAAAATATTAATTATAGTTAATAATGCCAGTAGCATTATTATTTTTATTGCAGTATATTTTTTTGTTTTATAATTTTTCATTTTATTTAAATAAAAATTTTCAGGCCAGGAGGGCCTCGAACCCCCAACCTGCGGTTTTGGAGACCGCTGCTCTACCAAATTGAGCCACTGGCCTTTTTATTATTCTATTATTTCTGAAACTATACCAGCACCAACTGTTTTTCCGCCTTCTCTTATTGCAAATCTCAATCCTTCTTCCATAGCTATTTGATATATTAAATTTATTTCTATATTTATGTTGTCACCAGGCATTATCATTTCTACATTTTTTGGTAATATTATTTCTCCTGTTACGTCTGTGGTTCTGAAGTAAAATTGTGGTCTATATCCGTTAAAAAATGGTGTATGTCTGCCACCTTCTTCTTTGCTAAGCACATAAACTTCTGCTTTAAATTTTTTGTGAGGATTTATGCTTTTTATTTTTGCTAATACTTGGCCTCTTTCAACTTCTTCTTTTTTTGTTCCACGTAATAATACTCCAACGTTATCACCAGCTTGACCTTCATTTAATATTTTTCTAAACATTTCTACACCAGTACATGTAGTTCTTAATGTTTTTTTGATTCCTACAATTTCTACTTCCTCACCAACTTTTATTATTCCTCTTTCAATTTTTCCTGTCACAACTGTACCTCTTCCTGAAATTGTGAACACATCTTCTATAGGTAATAAAAATGGTTTTTCTATATCTCTTTTAGGTATAGGAAAATATTTATCCATTGTATTTACTAATTCAAGTATAGATTTTTCACCTAAATCTTTATCTTCATCATTTAATGCTTTTAATGCTGAGCCTTTAATAATAGGAATATCATTTCCAGGAAAATCGTATTTTGACAATAATTCTCTTATTTCTATTTCTACTAATTCCAATAATTCTTCGTCTTCTACTAAGTCTATTTTATTTAGATAAACTATTATACTAGGTACACCAACTTGTCTTGCTAACAAGATATGCTCTCTTGTTTGAGGCATAGGACCATCGGCTGCAGATACAACCAAAATTGCTCCATCCATTTGCGCAGCTCCTGTAATCATGTTTTTTATATAATCTGCGTGTCCTGGACAATCTACATGAGCATAATGTCTATTTTCTGATGTATATTCAACGTGTGTAGTTGAAATTGTTATTCCTCTTTCTTTTTCTTCTGGGGAGGAATCGATATCACCGTAATCTTTGAATTCTCCACCGAATTTTTTAGACAAGATTTTTGTTATTGCTGCAGTCAATGTTGTTTTGCCGTGGTCAACGTGTCCTATTGTGCCTACATTTATATGTGGTAGTGTTCTTTCAAATTTTAATTTTGACACTTGTTATCTCCTAAAAATTTAGCCCATAACCAGAATTGAACCGGTGACCTTTTCCTTACCAAGGAAATGCTCTGCCTCTGAGCTATATGGGCTTTACGGATTTATATTTTAAAGCGGATGATGGGAATCGAACCCACTTTATCAGCTTGGAAGGCTGAAGTTTTACCGTTAAACTACATCCGCGTTTTTGATTTGATTTTTTTTTGGAGGAAGTAGGATTCGAACCTACGTAGACCTTTCGGTCGGCAGATTTACAGTCTGTTCCCTTTGTCCACTCGGGCACTCCTCCTTTAATAAGTAGATATTTTTTCATTCTAATAAATAAAAGTCAAGAAAATTAATTAGAATTTAGCTGACGATAGGACTTGAACCTACTACCTGCTGATTACAAGTCAGCTGCTCTACCAGATGAGCTACGTCAGCAATATTTTTATACAATAATATATTTTTTATAACAGTTATGCAAATTTTTTTTTATGTTATTTAAAAACTTTTATATTATGTTGTTATTTTTTATATATTTTTGTTTAATTTAATAAAGTTTTGAAATGAGATGTTTAAATGGATTATAGATTTACTTTAAATTTACCTGAGACAAATTTTTCAATGAAGGCAAATCTTAGCTTAAATGAAAATGATATTTTAAAGTTTTGGGATGGTATAAATTTATATAATAAAAAAAGTTTTAATAAGAAAATTTTTGTTTTAAACGATGGGCCACCATACTCTAATGGCGATATTCATATAGGTCATGCGTTTAATAAGATTTTAAAAGACATAGTTTGTAAATTTAAGCGCTTAGATGGTTTTTTTGTAAATTTTGTTCCAGGATGGGATTGTCATGGACTACCTATTGAGCTTAATGTTGAAAAAATTATAAAAAAATCAAAATTTTTAGTTTCTGATAGTGATTTCAGAGCTTTGTGTAAGAAATATGCTGATGAACAAGTTAGCATTCAAAGATCCTCTTTTATTAGATTAGGTATAAATGCATCGTGGAATGATTTTTATCAAACTATGGATTTTAAATTTGAAGCAGCTATTGTTAAAACTTTTAGATCTTTATTAGAAAATGGTTATATTTATAGTAGTATTAGACCAGTTTATTGGTGTTTTGATTGTACATCAGCTTTAGCTGATGCTGAATTAGAGTATTTAGATAAACAATCTGATTCAATTTATGTTTTTTTTGAAATATTTGACTTTGAAAATTTTTTTGATAAGTTTTATTTTCGTAAGATTGGATTTGTTATTTGGACAACAACTCCTTGGACTTTGCCCTTTAATGAAGCTATAGCATTAAATCCTAAAGCAGAATATTTACTTATAGCACATAAAGAAATTGGGTATATTTTTGATAAAAAATTATTAGATTTTGTTGTAAAAAAATTAGCATTTAATCGCATACATGTTTTACATACTTTTTCTGCTGATTTTTTTCTTAATATGCGAATTATTCATCCAATGTATAGTAAATTTGTTAAGGTTGTTTTAAGTGATCATGTTTCTAGTGATTCTGGAACTGGATGTGTGCATATAGCACCTGGCTATGGGTATGATGATTATAAAGTAGCTTTGAAATTTGGATTGCCAATACAGAATAAGATTGATGTAAATGGATATTTTTATGGTGATGTTGAAGATTTTTCTAGTTTGAATATTAAAGATGTTAATCCAAATGTTGTTGCTAAGTTGAAAGAAAAAAATAATTTGTTATTGCATGAATGTATCTTACATAGGTATCCACATTGTTGGAGACATAAAAGTTCACTTATATTTAGAACAACTAATCAATGGTTTTTAAGTGTAGATAATAAATTATTGAGAAGTAATGTTATTAATATGTCTAAGAATTTTATTAGATGGATACCGGAAAATGGTAAAACAAAGATATTGTCAATGATAAATGATAGGCCTGATTGGTGTATTTCTAGACAAAGAGTTTGGGGAGTGCCTATATTTTTGTTTGTTAATAAAAATGATGACTCTCTACATCCTAGGTCTTTACTTATATTAGATGAAATAATTGAACTTATTAAAAATGATGGTACAAATTTTTGGTATGATTGCGATGTTTTTGCTTATTTTAATATTGATCCTGTTTTGTATAGAAAAGTAACTGATGTTTTAGATGTATGGTATGATTCTAGTTCTGTTTATGAATTTATTTTAAATAAATTTCATTTTTTAAAAATTCCTTTTGATTTATGTCTGGAAGGTAATGATCAGTATAGAGGGTGGTTTCAAGCGTCTTTAATTAATTCTGTGGCTAATTATAATTTATTTCCATTTAAAACTATAGTTGCGCATGGATTTGTTTTAGATGGATTTGGCAGAAAAATGTCTAAATCGCTTAACAATGTAGTTTCTCCTAATGATGTTATTAAAATTTATGGCGCTGATGTTTTGAGATTATGGGTTTCTTCTGTTAATTATTGTTTTGATGTTAATATTTCAGAAGAAATTTTAAGTCGTGTATGTGAATCATATCGTAAGATTAGAAATACTTTCAGATTTTTCTTGTCTAATGTTTATGATTTTAACCCTGAAAATAATTTAGTTATGTATTTTGATATTTTTTATATAGATAAATGGATTTTAAAAAAATTTATTTTATTTAAAGATGATCTTATTAGAGATTTTAATGAATATAAGTTTTATTCTGTTTATAAAAAAATATATAATTTTTGTATAGATGAATTGGGCAGTAAGTATTTTGAGATAGTTAAAGATAGATTATATTTAACCAGATCTTCATCTATTTTTAGATTATCTTGCCAATCTACATTGTATTATATTTTATATGAATTTGTTAAATTAATTTCTCCAATTTTGTCTTTTACCGCTGAAGAAATTTGGAAAAATATTAAATATGTTGTTAATTCTGTGCATTCCAGTGTTTTTGATTTGAAAGTTAATTTATTTTTAAATCATGAACATTTCAATGTTTTTGATCTTATTTTTTTTGATAAACTCTTTTATATTAAAGATTATGTTAATAAAATTATAGAAAGATTTAGACATGAATTTAATATTGGCTCTTCTTTAGAGCTTGAATTGTATTTTTATTGTGATATTTATTGGTTTAATTTTTTATTAAAATTAAAAGATGATTTGTTTTTGTTTTTTTTGGTTTCTAAAGTTAATTGTATTTTAGATATAAAAAGTGATGGGTTTTATTTTGAAATAGTAAAGTCTAATTTTTTTAAATGTGAAAGATGTTGGCATAGGAGTGTAAATAAATTTAATGAACTAAGAATTTGTAATAGATGTATATTAAATATTTATTATTTTAAAGAATGCAGGAGATTTTTTTAATTTTTTATGAAAAGATTTTTTATTGATAAATTATCTGATGATATTATTACTAAATTTAGCATTAGTTTTTTAATAAAACGTCCTTCTTGTGTACTTAAAGAACTGGTAGAAAATAGTTTAGATGCATCAAGTTCTAGTGTATCTATTTACCTTGAGGGTTTTGGTATAAAATTAATAAGAGTTATAGATAATGGTATTGGTGTTTATAAAGATGATTTACTTAAAGTAGGATTAAGGTTTAATACAAGTAAAGTATTTAAATTAAGTGATTTAATTAATATTAGTACTTATGGGTTTAGAGGCGAATCATTATATGTAATAAATTCTTTATCTAACTTAAGCATTATTTCTAAGCCTTATGATCAATCATTCGCGTATAAAATTAGTTTTTTAAATTCTGAAAAAAAAAATAGTTTAAATGTTAATCCTGGAACAAATGGAACTACCGTAGATGTTAGAAATTTGTTTTATAATAATTTAGAATTAAAAAATTTTTCCAAAGATTTTATTGAAGAGCGAAATGATATTTTACATATGTTGTCGTGTATGGTTTTATCAAGATTTGATGTTAGATTTATTTTTCATTCTAATAATATTGAATTGTATAATTTTCCTATTTGCAGTAATGATTATTCTAAGATAAAAAGATTCGAATGTTTTTATCCTGGAATTAATACGGATAATATTGTTGATATAAATTGTTTATTGAATGATATTAGTTTTTCTGGGTTTATTTATTTTAATGATAATAAAAAAAAATCTAAAAAGTTTAAATTTTTTTATGTTAATAATAGAATAATAAAGTCTGACATTATTGATAGAATTTTTCAAGATATTTTTACTGCACTTAATAAAATTTTGAATTTAAGTTATTGTTTTTATTTATATTTGGATCCATGTGAGTATAGCATTGTTTTTAGTGTCAACAAAATGGATGTTTTTTTTAAAAATTATGCTTTTATTTATAAATTTTTATTTGATTCTATATTTAATTCAGTAAATGCTAATAAAATTATTTTATCAAATTATTTATTAAAAAATAAAGAAACTGTTTTCCAAAAAGAATTTGATTTGGATAAATTTTTTTGTATGAATTTTAATAATAGAAAAATTTTTAATAATTGTAATGAGATTATTCTTGTTTTAGATGATGTAAATGTTTGTTTTTATTTAGAAAATAAATTATATTTTATTAAGTTGTTTAACATTAGAAATAGAGTTTTAAATAAATTGTTTTCTTTACAATATTTAAAAAAACGAAGAATTTTGAGTAAAAATGTTTTGTATTGTGATTTATTTAGTTTGGAAATTTTTTCAATTTTTTTAGATTTTAAAAACATTTTTTTTACTTATGGATTTGTTTTTGAAATTTTTGATGATAAATTTTTAATTTTAAAAAGTATTCCAGTTTTATTATATAATTTGTCTGTTGATTGGAATGGGTTATTTTTAGAGCTTAAAAGTTTTTTTGAAAAAAGTATTTTTGGTAGTTTTTCTATTAATAGATTTGATATTAATATTATTAATATTTATATTAAATATATTTATGATAAGTCAAAAATTAATGATTATGAGTTATCTTTTTTTTATAGAGAATTAGTTTTTTCAAGTATAAATGATTTGAATTGGTTTGAAAAGAATTGCCATGAAGTTATTTTTAAAAAAAGTTAAATTTTTATAAAGTTATTTTGTATTTTTATATGGGAGTTTTTATGCATGCTTTAATTTCAGATAGAAATAAGCAATATTTAGTTAAAGAAAATTGTTTTATTAAAGTTGATTTTATTAATGTTGCTGCTAACAGCATTATTAATATAGATGATGTAATTTTTTATAATAATGGGGATAGTGTCATTTTTGGTTCTCCTTTTTTAAAAGATGTTGTTGTTAAATTAGAAGTTATAAATCATTTTAAGTTGGATAAAAAAATAACTTTAAAATTTAGAAGAAGAAAACATCATATGAAACGTATTGGAAATAGACAAAAAATGACTACATTAAAAGTTATTTTTATAGGTAATAAGTAAGTTTAAGGAGTTTTTATGGCGACAAAAAAAGCTGGTGGCAGTTCTAGAAATGGGAGAGATTCTAAATCAAAACGTTTAGGAGTTAAACGTTTTGGTGGAGAATTTGTAAAAAGTGGTAACATTTTAGTTAGACAAAGAGGTACAAAATTTCATAATGGTGTAAATGTTGGATTAGGAAAAGATCATACTTTATTTGCTTTAAAAGATGGTTTTGTTAAGTTTTTAGCTAGAGGAAAAAGCAGAACTTTATATGTAAATGTTGTTGATAATTAAATTTTATGTTTTTTGTTGATTCTATAGATTTGTATGTTTCTTCTGGTAGAGGAGGAAATGGTTGTGTTAGTTTTAATAGAGGATCTTATGGGTCTTTGGGTAAAGCTGATGGTGGTAATGGTGGAAGAGGTGGAGATGTTTATTTTATAGGAGATAAAAATTTAAAAACATTTAGTAATTTGAAGTTTAATCTTAATTATAAAGCTGGTGATGGATTAAATGGAGAGTCAAATCTTAGAACTGGCAAAAGTGGTGTTGATATATATATTTCAGTTCCTTTGGGGACTGCTATTTATGATAAAGAACATAATGTTTTTATTTGTGATATTTTAAATGATGATGATAAATTTTTAGTTTTAAAGGGTGGGCGTGCTGGATATGGTAATTTTTTTTTAAAATCATGTGATAAAAATATTTTTGATAAATTATTATTGGGTGGCGCTTCTAAATTAGCAAAATTTCATTTGGAATTAAAAATATTGGCTGATGTTGGTTTATTAGGGTTTCCTAATGTTGGAAAATCTTTATTTATTAATCGTGTTTCAAATGTTTTTTCTAAAGTTGGAGACTATCCTTTTACTACTTTACATCCAGTTTTAGGAACTTTGAAATTTTTTAATTTTGATAAAATTTTAATAGCTGATATTCCAGGTATAATTGAGGGATCTTGTTTAGGTATTGGTCTAGGTTTTAATTTTTTAAAACATTTGTTAAAAACTAAGTTATTATTGCATTTTGTTGATGCTGAAAAAATTGATTCTAAAAGTTATTTATTAAAAGAATTAGCAATACTTAATAATGAGTTAAAAGTTTATAATTTGGATTTGCTTAATATAAAAAAATGGTTAATAATTAACAAAAGTGATTTAGTTACTAGCTTTTATTCCATAGATAAAACAATTTTATCAAAGTTTAATTATTCTAATATCTTTTACATTTCTTCAAAAAATAACATTGGATTAAAAAAACTTTGTTTTAATATTTGTGAATTTTTTTAATTTTTTAAAAAAATATTGAGGGTAATAATATGTCTGATTTTGTATTTCAAGATTGTTATAAATCTTGTTTTAATAAATTTGAATTAGTATTGGTTGCATCTAAAAGAGCAAAAGATATCTCTTTTAAAAATTCAAAATTATTTGTTGATCCTTTAAAAAATAAATCAACGGTTATTGCTTTAAGAGAAATAGAGGGTGGTTTTGTCAATAAATTTTCTGAAGAAAAGTAGTTTTATTTATTTTTAATTATTTTATCTAGTATTTTGTTTATCATTTTATGACTTTTTTGATTACAAAATATTTTAGATAAATTTATTGATTCATTTATTATAACTTTGGGTGGAATTTTTTTATTGAAAAAAAATTCAAAAGTTGCTATTTTAAGTATTAATTTTTCTATAAGACCTATATTATAATTTTTTATATATGTTTTTACAATAAGTTCTAAAATTGTATTTTTTTTAGTTATTGTTTTTATTGAATTGTCTAAATATTTTAAATTTATTTTATTTTTGTTTTTAATTTTTATTAGATCTTGTGTATTATTTTCTTTATTAAGTGTTAAGCCGTATAAACTTTGTAATAATAATTTTCTTGATTTGTGTAGTTTTTTAATATGTTTTTTCATTTATTTATTAATAATATGTTTTTATTTATATATAATATAATTTATTTTTTAAGAGATAAATATGTATTTACATGAATATCAAAGTAAAGAAATTTTGAAAAGACATAACATCTTAGTTCCTAGATCAATCCTTGTAGAAGATATAAATACTATTCAAACTATAAAGTCTTTATTTATTTCTGATAAGTTATTTTTAAAAGCACAAATTCATTCGGGGTCTAGAGCTAATTTTGGTGGTATAGTCTTAGTGAATAATGATTTCAATGATCTGTATTCAAAGTTAAATGAAATGTTGGGATCAAAAATTGTTACAAATCAAACTTGTGGAGAATTCAAGCTTGTTAAAAAAGTTCTTGTTGAAGAATTTATTGATTTTTCTAGAAGTTTTTATTTGTCTTTATTTATTAATAGGGCTGACGAGAATATATGTTTTTTATTTTCAAATGATTCTGGAGGTTCTATAGAAAGTTCGTCTGGAAAAAAATTTTTTACTCTTAATATAGAACCTTTATTTGGTATTTCTGATTATAATGTTAAGTATATATTAAAAAAATTAGATTTAGATGTGTTTTTATTTAACAAAATGAAAGTTTTGTTATCTTCGTTTTTAGATATTTTTATTTCAAACGATTTGGTTTTATTAGAAATTAATCCCCTGATAATAAAAAATGATGATTTTTTATGTTTAGATGCTAAGTTTGAAGTTGATGATAATTCTTTTTTCAGACAGGAAGATTTGTTTATTTCGAATGATGTAACTCAATATGATTTTTTAGAGGTTGAAGCAAAAAAATATAATTTGAGTTATATTTCTTTGGAAGGTAATATAGGTTGTATTGTTAATGGAGCTGGGTTAGCTATGTCTACAATGGATTTAATAAATATGAAAAATGGTTCTCCTGCTAATTTTTTGGATATAGGTGGGGATGCTACTGAAGATAGAGTTTTTAATGCTATTAGAATAATTCTTTTAAATAATAGAGTTAATTGTGTATTTTTTAATATCTTTGGTGGAATAGTTAAATGTGATTTTATTGCACACAGTATTGTTAAATTTATAAAGCTTATGAAAATTAATATACCTATTGTTGTTAGATTTGTTGGAAATAAATCTGATGAAGCAGTTTTAATTTTATCTGAATGTAAAAATAATGTATTTTTTGAATCTGATTTTACTACTGCTGTAGAAAAAGTTGTGAAAATTTCTAAGGAACTAAAATGAATATGAATTTTTTTAAAGATATTAAAATTGTTTGTCATGGATTTACTGGTAAAATGGGAACATACCATTCTGATTTATCTATTAAATATAATACAAATATTGTTGCTGGAATTTCTCCTGGTAAGGGTGGTATTTATCACTTGGGAAAACCTGTTTTTGATAATGCAAAAGATGCTGTTGATGCTACTGGAGCAAACGCTAGCATTATTTTCGTTCCAGCAAATAAATGTGTTGATTCTGTTTTAGATGCAGTAGATGTTGGTATTAAGTTTATTGTTTGTATTACCGAAGGTATTCCTTTATTAGATATGTTTTTTTTAAAGAAAATTTTAAAAGAAAAAAATGTATTTTTTATAGGTCCTAATTCGCCGGGGTTGGTTGTACCAAGCATTTGTAGGTTAGGTATTATGCCAATTAATATACATAAAGTTGGTATGGTTGGTATTGTTTCTAGATCTGGAACTTTGACTTATGAAGCTATAAAACAAACTTCTGATTTAGATTTGGGACAAAGTATGAGTGTTGGCATAGGTGGAGATCCAATAGTGGGTTCTAATTTTATTGATTTTTTAAAACATTTCAATAATTGTTTAAATACTAAAGTTATATTACTTATAGGTGAAATAGGTGGATCCTTGGAAGAAGAAGCTGCAATATATCTGAAAAATAACATGAAAAAACCTGTTTTTGCTTATATAGCTGGAGTTAGTGCTCCTTCTGGAAAAAGAATGGGACATGCTGGCGCTATAATAAGATCTACCAGTGGTAAAGCTAATGAAAAAGTAGGACTTTTAAAAAGAAATGGTGTTTATATAATAGATTCTATAGATAAAATTGGAAAATCTATTAAAGATTTTACTATTAAAAATTAAGTCTTACTTATTTTTTATTTTAAATATTCATATAGTTCTGTATAACCACCTATAAATTTTTCATTTATAAATATTTGAGGAACTGTTTTATGGCTTGTTTTTTTAATTAATTCTTTAAAGATATTTAAGTCAGTTTCTATATTTATTTCTGTAAATTGCAATTTTTTTTCCTTTAATAAGTTTTTTGCTAAATTGCAATATGTGCATGTTTGTGTCGTGTATATAAGTATATTCATATTCATTTTTGTTCTCTTTTATATGTTGGTAAATCACTTTTTTTCCAAGATTCTATTCCATCTATTATGTACGTCATGTTATTACATCCATAGCTTTTTAATAAATTTGTTGCTGCCTTATTGTTTTTTTTGTTTTCTATTAAAATTATCAGACTTTTTTTATGTCGTATAATAGTATTTTTGTATTCGTTTATTTTATTATATGGTATGTTTATAGAGTTTAAAATATATAAGTTATTGAAAATATTTTCTTCTCTTAAATCTATTATAATTGCATTGTTATTATTTAATAATTTTATTGCTTCTTGAGGTGTTACACCATTTTTTTTATATTGATAATCTTTTATTTCTATAATAAGAAGTGTTAAAATTATTATAAATATTATTATTATTATAAATATATTTTTTATTATAAAATTGTATATCATAGTATTAATTCATTTTTGTATTCATTAGTTCAAAAAAATATTCGTTTGTTTTTGAATTTTTTAAATGTTTAATTAAAAATTCCATAGCTTCTACTTCATCCATAGGTTGTAATATTTTTCTTAATAACCATATTTTTTGTAAGTCATTTGGATTTATTAAAAGTTCTTCTTTTCTAGTCCCTGATTTAATTATATTAATTGATGGATATATTCGTCTTTCTGATATTTTTCTATCTAAATAAATTTCTGAATTACCTGTTCCTTTGAATTCTTCGAATATTACATCATCCATTTTTGAGCCAGTTTCAATTAAAGCTGTTGCTATTATTGTTAAGCTTCCTCCTTCTTCTATATTTCTTGCTGATCCAAAAAATCTTTTTGGTCTTTGTAATGCGTTAGAATCTACACCGCCTGTTAAAACTTTTCCTGATGATGGGGCAACAGTATTATATGCTCTGGCTAATCGTGTTATTGAATCAAGTAATATTACAACATCTTTTTTGTGTTCTACTAATCTTTTGGCTTTTTCTATAACCATTTCAGCAACTTGAATATGCCTGCTAGCGGGTTCGTCAAATGTACTTGCTATTACTTCACCTTTTACAGATCTAGACATTTCTGTTACTTCTTCTGGTCTTTCGTCTATTAATAAAACTATTAAATGACTATCTTTGTTATTTTCTGTTAAGGATTTAGCTATATTTTGAAGCATTACTGTTTTTCCAGCTTTAGGTGGAGAAACAAGTAATGCTCTCTGACCTTTTCCTATTGGTGCTGCTATGTCTATTATTCTAGATGTCATATCATCGTTAGTATTATTTTTCATCTCTAATGTAAATCTTTCGCATGCATGTAATGGTGTTAAATTTTCGAAAGCTATTTTGTTTTTTGCTATTTCTGGAGCTTCTGTGTTTATTTCATCTACTTTTAATAAAGCAAAGTATCTTTCACCATCTCTTGGCGGTCTTATTTTACCTTTTATTTCGTCTCCAGTTCTTAAATTAAATTTTTTTATTTGACTTGGTGAGACGTATATGTCATCTGGACCGGCTAAATAAGAGCTATCTGGTGATCGTAAAAAGCCAAATCCATCTTGTAATATTTCTAAAACTCCTTTTCCACATATACTATCACCCTTTTTAGCTTTTTCATTTAGTATAGAAAATATAATTTCTTGTTTTCTCATTCTGCCTATGTCTGTTATATTTAAATCTGAAGCGATTTTTATTAAATCTGATATTGGTTTATTTTTTAGTTCGTTTATATTCATATTTTTTATTTTTCTGATTCTATTAAAAATTTTAATTTTTTAATTGCATTATTTTCTATTTGTCTTACCCTTTCTGAAGATATATTATATATGTCGGCTAAACTTTTTAATGTTTGAGTATTTTCATTTAACCATCTATTTTTTATTATATCTAAACTCCTTTTATCTAATTTATATAAAGCTTTATTTAATTTTTTTTTATTTATTTGTTTTAAATTGTTTTTTTCTGTTATTATAAGTGGATCATTTTCTTTATTTATTTCATAAGCATATTTATCTAATTCTATTTGTGATTCATCGGTATGTTTAATATCATCATTATGATATTCAGTTTTAATATCTTTAGAATTCAGTCTTCTTTCCATATACTCTAATTCTTTAGTTTTTGTATTTAATAGATTTATTATTGGGCTTTTTTCTTTATTGTTTAACCAACCTATTTTTTTTATGTTTTTTAGATTAAAAAATAGTTTTTTTTGTTTTTTTGTTGATGCTATTTTAACTATTCTTAGATTTTTAATTATATATGCATGTATTTCTGATTTTATCCAATAAATAGCAAATGATATAAGTCTATATTTTTTATCTGGATTAAAATTATTTACTGCTTTCATTAATCCTATTATACCCTCTTGGATTAAATCTTTAATATTTATCCCATAACCGGAATAATTTTTTGCTATTTTTATAACGTAATTTATATTTAATTCTATTAATTTTTTTGCTGCTTGTATGTCATTTTTTTCTTTAAATTTTTTTGCAAGATTATATTCTTCGTCTTTTGATAAAATTGGAATATTTTTTATTCTTTGTTTGTAAAAATCTATGCTTTCATCAATGTTTGTTAATGAAGTTGATTTTTTTTTCATTTTTTTTATTTTTTTAATATTGTAAAAAAGTGTATAATTTTTATTTAAAAACTACAAGTAATTAATGTATTATTATTTTGTAGTTTATAAATTTTAGGAGTTTTTTTGTGAATATAGAAGATATAAAAAAAAAATTTGAGGTTGAAATGAAGCTGGTTGAAGATTTTATTGTTAAGAGTTTATATTCTAATATAGATTTGATAGGGAATGTAGGTGAATACGTTATTCTTTATGGTGGCAAGCGTGTAAGACCGTTGATTGTAATGTTATTTTCTAAAATTTTTTCATCTGATCATGATAAAACAATTTCTATGGCAGGAGCAATAGAATTAATTCATACAGCAACTTTACTTCATGATGATGTGGTTGATTTATCAGATAAACGACGTGGTAAAATTACTGTTAATAATTTATGGGGCAATAAAGAGGCTATTTTAGTCGGAGATTTTCTTTATACACGAGCTTTTCAAATGATGGTAAACGTTGATAATTTAAATATTTTAAAACTTATGGCTGACACAACTAATATTATGTCGGAAGGAGAAGTTTATCAATTGGTAAATAGAAGTAATTTTGATATTAAAGAGTCTGATTGTTTAAATATAATAAAATGTAAAACAGCACAATTATTTGCAGCTTCTGCTTCTGTCAGTCCTATTTTGTCGAATTTGCAAGATGAATTAAAAATTGCAGCATTTAATTATGGCATGTATTTGGGGATTGCTTATCAATTAGTTGATGATTTTTTGGATTATTCTACAGATGATGTTAGATTTGGTAAAAATATAGCTACAGATATTAAAAGTTCTACGTTTACATTACCGCTTATTTATTTTATGAATGAAAGTAATTCTAATAAAATCTTTGTAAAAAATATTTTAAGCAGAGATTTTACTTCAGATGATGTTTTGGACATAAGAAATAATGTGTTAAAATCTAATGCTTTAAATTACACTTTTAACTTAGCATCTGATTATGCAGATTTAGCTAAAAAAGCTATTTTGAGTATACCTGAATCCAAATATACTCATTTAGCTTTATCTTTGATAGATTTTGTTTTAAATAGAAAATATTGATTAATCAATTAATTTATAAATATTACCACAATACGGGCATGTTATTTTTTTCTTTTCTTTTATATCTAAATATATTTTTGGATGTCCTGCCCATGTTTGGTTAATAGGACATGATAATGGTAAATCAGCGCGCGTTATTACGATTTCTTGCTTTGAGATTTTCTTATTTTCTAACATAATTATTCACTCTTTTATCTTTTTATTTGATTATATTATAGTTTTTTATTATACTAAATTCAATCGTATTTTTTTTGTTTTTTATGGGTAAGTTATTATTAGATAAAGTTGTTATTAGATTTGCTGGTGATTCTGGTGATGGTATTCAGCTTATAGGAAATCAGTTTTCTGATTCTAGTGTTATAAAATCTGGTAATGATGTTTATACTTTGGTTGAATATCCATCTGAAATACGTGCTCCTGCTGGGTCTATTTCTGGAATTTCTGGATTTCAGGTTACAATATCTAGTAAAAAAATCTTTAGTTTTGACAATGAAGTAGATTCTTTGGTGGTTTTTAATCCAGCAGCACTTAAAATTAGTTTAAATATGTTGAAACTTGGTGGAATTTTATTTGTTGATTCTGATTCTTTTAATGATAAAAATTTCAAAAAAGCTGGTTATGTTTCTAATCCTTTAACAGATGAATCGATATCTAATTTTAAATTAGTTAGTATTCCAATAACTACTCTTACATATGCTTGTGTCAAAGATATTATAAATGTTGTTTCAAAAGCTAAAAAATGTAAAAATTTTTTTGCACTTGGTGTTATTTGTTGGGTTTATGATAGAAGTTTAGATGGTATTATTGATTGGTTAAAGAAGAAATTTGGTGATAGTGATTTATTTTTTGCTAATGAAAAAGTTTTACGGGCTGGATATAATTATTGTTCTACAATTGAACTTTTTAATAATCAGTTTTTTATACCTGCATTAAAGTTATATGGAAAAGATGATAAATTAGTTAAAATTTCTGGCAATAAAGCTTTTGCTATTGGAGCTATTACAAGTTCATTTTTATTGAAATTACCATTATTTTCTGCAAATTACCCTATAACTCCAGCATCAGATATTTTTCATGAATTAGCTAACTATATTGATGAGTCTATACGTGTTTTCCAGTTAGAAGATGAAATATCTGCAATTTGTTCTGTTATTGGGGCTTCATATGGAGGATCTTTGGCTTTTACTTGTACTAGTGGACCAGGTCTTGATTTAATGCAAGAAGGCTTAGGTTTGGCCATTATGGCTAATTTACCATTAATTTTAATAGATGTTCAACGTTGTGGGCCATCTACTGGTATACCAACTAAATCAGAGCAAACAGATTTATTAGCTTCGATTTTTGGTAGACATGGGGAAAGTTCTGTTGTTGTTTTGGCGCCGAATTCACCTAGTGATTGTTTTTGGACCATTATAGAAGCTTCTTATTTATCGATAATTTCTTTATCACCTGTAATAATATTATCTGATGCTAATTTAGCAAATAGTTCTGAGTTATGGAAAGTGCCTTGTTTGTTAGAAATAAAAAAATGGAGTTTAGTTGATTTTGATAATTTTTATAAGTCTTTCAATTGGAATGTACCTGGCAAAGAAGGTGATGTTATTTGTATAGGTGGGTTAGAAAGGGATGTTATAACTGGAAATGTTTCTCATGATCCTATAAATCATTCTTTGATGGTTGAAAAGAGACATAAGAAAATATTAAATTTAGTTAATTATATAGAAGATGTTTCTGTTATTGGAAATTTAGGTGGAAAAGTATTAATTATCACTTGGGGAAGTGTTTTTGGCTTAGTCAGATCTTTATATGATGAAATGAATAAAGTTTTTTCCTTAGTTTGTTTACGCCATTTAAATCCATTCCCTAAAAATTTAAAATCTATTATAGATTCTTTTGAAAAAATTGTTGTTATAGAAGAAAATTGTGGACAATTATCTTTTATATTACGTGCTAATTATATTATACAGATTATTAATATTAATCAGGTTACTGGCAAGCCCTTTGACCGTATTTTTTTAAAAAATAAAATTTTTGATATTTTATGACTATATTAAATAATTTTGAATCATGCCGCGAAGTAAAGTGGTGTCCTGGATGTGGAAATTATGCTATATTGATGACAGTACAAAAGACTTTACATTCCTTGGGGATATCTAATAAAAATACAGTTTTTATTTCTGGCATAGGTTGTTCTGGTAGATTTCCATATTATGTTAATTCTTATGGCTTTCATACTTTACATGGAAGATCTCCAGCAGTTGCAACAGGGTTATGTTTATCTAGAAGTGATTTGAACGTATGGTTAGTTATAGGTGATGGTGATGGGTTTAGTATTGGACTTGCACATGTTTTACATATGGTTAGAAGAAATATTAATTTGAATGTTTTATTTATAAATAATAAAATTTATGCTCTTACTAAGGGGCAATATTCTCCTACTTCGGAAAAAGGTACTTTAACAAAATCTTCACCCTTTGGTTCAATAGAACGATCTATTAATCCTTTGTTAATGATTTTAAGCGCAGGATGCACTTTTGTTGCAAGAGCTGTTGACAGTGATTCATCTAAATTAAAAGATATTGTTTTGAAAGGATTTAATCATAAAGGAACTTCTTTTATAGAGATTTTGCAAAATTGTAACGTTTTTAATAATAAAATATATTCAGATATTACTGATAGCCATGACAGACTCGATAAAGTAATTTATTTGGAAAATGAAAAACCTTTAGTATTTGGAAGTAATTTAGAAAAGAAGCTTTGTTTATCAAAAAATTTATCTTTTCATATAAAAGAAAAAGACTCTTCTGATGAGTATTTATTTCATGATACTAATTCTGACAATTTTTTACAACTTATGTTGGCTAGTTTATCTTTTTCTGATATTCCTTTTCCTTTGGGTGTATTTAGATCAGTTGATAAAGAAACTCATGAAGAATCTTTTTTGAAAAGTTCTATTAATAACAAGAATAAATTTTCTAGTCTAGATAATTTTTTGTCTGAAATATAAATTATTAATATATATTATATATTTTCTTTTTTAGAAAGTTTATTATTTACAAAATCTACTGCATCTTTTATTGTTATTAGATTATTTGCTTCTTCGTCTGTTATTTCTATTTCAAATTGCTCTTCCAATGCCATTATTATTTCCACTATATCTAGAGAATCAGCACCTAAATCATCTGAAAATGATGATTGTAGTGTTATTTTGCTTTCATCTATTTCTGTGTGTTCAACTATTAATTTTTTAATTCTTTCAAATGTATCTGCCATTTTGAAGCTCCTTTTATAATTTTTTTTAAAATGATGACTTTTAAACCATCATTTTTATATTAAACATAAAAAATTAACAAGACGCAACATAAATTTATAAAAATATTTATGTTTGATTATCTGTATTTTCTAATTTTTTTTTTTTTTCTTTTTGTTTGATAACTAAATTACCTTTATAGTATCCTGTTTTAGTCATAAAATGTCTCATATGTGTTTCTCCAGTTTCTTTATCTTTTGATAAAGTTGGAGGATTAAATATTGTATTAGCGCTGCGACGTGTATTTCTTTTTGCTTTGCTTTTTTTACTTTTTTGAACTGCCATATAAAAAAATCCTTATTTTTTAAACAAATTATTAATAATTATATCAATTATATTTTCTTTATTATAATCTATTGTTTTATTTACGTCTATTATTTCTGATGATAAAGTATATATATCATAAAAACCATCAATTAAACCTAATTCTATAGCATCTTTACCTGTCCAAAATTTTCCGGAAAATATTTCTTCTTGCAATGATGTTGATAAATTCGGTCTATTTTTTTTAACTGTATTTATGAAATTTTCGTGTATAAGTTCTAAATTGTGTTGAATTATAATTTCGTCATTTTTATTTTTTTCTGTAAAAGGATCCATTATTGCTTTATGTTTTCCAGCCTTATAGATTCTTCTTTCAACGCCTATTTTATTTAAAGTTTCTACAAACCCAAATGATGTTATAATTACTCCTATAGACCCTATTATACTTGATGGGTCACAATAAATTTTTTCTGTTGCTGTTGCTATTAAGTATGCGCCTGATGTACCAATATCTTCAATGATTGAATATATATTCTTTTTTTTAGTATTTCTTAATTTTTTTATATAATTATGTATTATATTTGTTTGCACTGGTGTTCCACCAGGACTGTTTATTTTTAATATTATTGCTTTACAATTTTTATTAAAAAAAGCATTATCCAATAAATTTATTATAGTTTTTGAATTATTATTTTTTTCTGTTATGATACCATTTATTTCTATAATTGCTATATGTTTATCATCTGTGTCTGATTTATTAAATACAAATATTATAAATATAATAATTAATATTAATGCTATCATTTTAACATATTTTTTTTTAATATTATATGTGTGTTCTGTAATGTTATTATGCATTAGTTATTCCTTTTAATTTTTCAATTAATTTTGTAAATTCATAATCATATTCAGCATGTATATTAAATCTTTTTTTGGTTATTGGACATGTGAAATTTATTGCTTTTGCATGTAAAATCATTCTTGAACTACCATATTTTTTAATTTCATTATTAAATGTTTTGTTACCATATTTTTCATCATTTGCTATAGGATATCCTATATGAGTTAAATGTATTCTTATTTGGTGTAACCTGCCAGTAATTGGCATTATTTTGATTAGCGATGCATTTTTATAATTTTCAATGTTTTTTATTACAGTTTCTGAATATTTATCGTTATCATTGATTTTAGAATTATAGAGATTTAGTTTATTTTTTGTTTTTATTTTTATTTTTTGTTTTTCTAAATTACCTTTTATAATGGCGTGATATTCTTTTATGATTTTTTTTTCTGATATTAATTTATTAAAGTTTGATAGAAAATCCTTGTTTTTAGCCAATATTATACATCCAGATGTATTTTTATCTAATCTATGACATAGTTCTATGTATTCATATTCTTTGTTTTTTATTAAATCTATTATGTTTTTTTCTGATTTAGTCCCATTGTGCACAGCTATTCCAAATGGCTTATTTAATGCTATAAAATTTTCTGTTTCTATTATTATATTTTTTATAAAATTAGTATTATTTTTTTTTATATTTTTTATTTTAATTTCGTTGGTTACATTTATTATGTCATTTTTTTTAATTTTATATTTTGCATTCGTATTTTTTTTATTTATTAAAATTTTTTTTTTCTTATTAATATATGAATATTTTTATTTGTCATGTTTTCAAAGTTATTTTTAATGAATGTATATAAATTTTCTAGTGTTTTAATTTTTATATTTATGTATTGCATTGTTTTTTCTATATGTTTTTTTTAAATTATTTGTAATTATTTTCTTTTATTATATAATTTTTATATTAAATGATAAATAATATTTTTATATTTTTTAAGGTATTTTTTTTAAAATATGGGTATGGTAAACGAAGTTTTTATAGAAGATGAATTAATTAATTCTTATTTAAGTTATGCTATGAGCGTTATTGTTGGTAGAGCACTTCCAGATGTAAGAGATGGATTAAAACCTGTGCATAGGCGCATTTTATTTGTTATGCGTGAATTAAACAATACTTTCGATAAAAATTATAAAAAATCTGCTAGAATAGTTGGTGATGTAATAGGTAAATATCATCCTCATGGCGAAGTTGCTGTTTATGACAGTATAGTTCGATTGACTCAACCTTTTGTTCAAAGATATGTTTTAATTGATGGTCAAGGTAATTTTGGGTCTATTGATGGTGATTCACCTGCTGCTATGCGTTATACTGAAATTAAAATGTCTGAATTTTCTGAGTTTTTATTAAAAGATTTGGAGCTTTCTGTTGTTGATTTTGTTGATAATTATGATAACACTGAAAAGCAGCCTGTTGTATTACCAACGATGATACCAAATTTATTAGTTAATGGTTCGTGTGGTATTGCTGTTGGAATGGCTACTAATATTCCTCCACATAATTTAAATGAAGTAATTGATGCTTGTTTATTATTTTTAAATAATTCTAGTAATATTACAACTGATGATTTAATGACTTGTGTTCTTGCACCCGATTTTCCTAGTTCTGGAATTATTTTTGGTGCTGAAGAGATTAAAAATATTTATAAAACTGGTAAAGGTAAATTTTTTTTGAGAGCAAGTACTTATGTTGAATCTCATTTGAATGATTCGTGTATTGTAATAAACGAATTACCATATCAAGTTAATAAATCCAAACTATTAGAATCTTTTCATTCTTTATTAAGTTCTGGGTTATTGGATGGAGTTAAATCTATTAGAGATGAAAGTGATAAAGATGGGTTAAGAGTGTGTATTTATTTAAATAAGAGTAAAAATGTAGATGTTATATTGAATAATTTATTTTTAAAAACAAAAATGCAAATTACTTATAATGTTAATATGGTTGCTTTGGTTGATAATGTTCCAAAATTGTTAGGTTTGAAATCTATAATAAAATGTTTTTTAGATCATCGTAGAGAAGTAATATATAGAAGAACTAAATTTAATCTTTTGAAATCGCAAAATAAAGCTCATTTATTAGAAGGTTTATGTATTATTGTTAATAATTTAGATAAATTAATAAATTTAATAGTAAAATCAAATGATATTTCTGATATAAAAAGTAAGTTTTCACTTATTGATTGGGATTATAGTTGTATTACTTTTTATAAAAAAGATTTTCTAATAGAAAAATATAAATTTTCTAATATTCAGATACAGTCTATTTTAGATATGAAAGTAAGTAGATTAACAAAATTAGAAAAAGAAAATTTGTTTGAAGATTATGTTGGAATTTTGAAAGATGTATCTCTTTATAATGAAATTTTAAATAATAAAAATGTTTTAGAATCCGTTATAAAAGATGAGTTGTTTTTTATTAAGAATAAATTTGGAGATCCTAGAAAAACTAAAATTGTTTATAACATTAATGATGTTTTATCTAAAGATTTGGTTGTTAAAGAATTTATAGTAATAACATTGTCTTCTTTTGGATATATTAAAGCACAATTGTTAAAAAATTATAATGTTCAACATAAGGGTGGTAGAGGTAAAATTGCTGTTACTTTAAAAGATAATGACGTTATTAAAAATTCTTTGATTTGTGATACACATAGCGTTCTGTTATGTTTTTCTAATTTTGGAAAAGTTTATTGGCTTGATTTGCACAATTTTACATTATATACTAGGCAATCCAAAGGTATTCCTATAATTAATTTATTAAAGTTGGATTCAGCAGAAATTATAAATGTTTTTTTATCTGTTAAGAATTATGGTGATAATGAATATTTATTTATGATCACAAAAAAAGGTATTGTTAAAAAAATTTTATTAACGAAATTGAAAAATCAGCGTAGTAATGGTATTTTTGTTATTGATTTGGCTAAAGATGATTTTTTGGTTAAAGTTAAAATTGTGGAAGATTCTGATAATGTAGTTATATTTTCTAATTTTGGTAGAGCTGTTAGATTTCATGTAAAAGATATTAAATGCTCAAGTAGAAATTCTAAGGGTGTTTTGGGAATAAAACTTGCAGCGTTAGATTTTGTTGTATCTATTGTTATTATTGGTGTAGATGGTTATATTTTAGCTGTTACTGAAAATGGGTATGGTAAACGTATAAAAAGCGATGAGTATAGTATAACAAGAAGAGGGTGTAAGGGAATTATAGGAACTAAAATTAATAAAAAAACCGGCAATTTAGTTGATGTTGAAATGGTTTTTATTAATAATGATTTGCTTTTGATTAGCGATGTTGGTATAATATCCAGAATAAAGGTTGATGAAATTACTTGTGTTAGTAGAAAGGCTACTGGTGTTTCATTAATAAGTTTGTCTGAAAATGAAAAATTAGTTTGTATAAAATCTATAGATAAGGAGCTTTTATGAAGCCATGTATAATTATTAAAGGAAGCGATGATAATATTGAAGACTTTGAAAATAAAATAGCTTTAGCTTTAGAACAGGGCTATGAATTAAGTGGGGAATTGATTACACATGTACTTAATTTAGATGGAGAAGATGTTATTATATTATTGCAGCCAATGTTTTTATCTAATGATAGTTATAATGAAAATTATTAAAAGTTTTTAAGGTTGTTTTTTATGAATAATAATATTAGATCTTTTTCGGTAAGACGAAGTGGTTTTGATTCTATTTTTATTAATAAAGTTTTAGTTAATACTTATTTATTATTATCAAGCACTATATTGTTTAGTGCCGTTATGGCTTTTATTAGTATAAAATCATTTGCCAAACCTGTTGGTTTCTTACCGATGATTGTTATTTATATATTTTTGCTTTTTTGTATAGAATATTTTAAGAAGACTGTATTTAGCTTGTTTTTTGTTTTTGCATTAACAGGTTTTTTGGGATATTATATTGGTCCTTATATAAATCATTTTTTATATGTTAAAAATGGTGCACAAATTTTATTTATGGCTTTATTTTTAACTGGCGTTATATTTTTGTCGTTATCTTTTTATGTTTTTATAACTAAGAAAAATTTTAGTTTTTTATCTAATTTTTTGTTTGTTGGAAGCTTAGTTATTATTTTTTGTATAATTTTTAATTTATTTTTTCATATAAAGTTATTACATGTATTAATTTCGGGTTTTTTTATAATATTTTCATCAGCAAGCATTTTATATCACATAAGTTCTGTCATTAATGAAGGAGAAACCGATTATATTAATGTTACTATATCTTTGTATTTAAGTTTATATAATATTTTTTTGAGTTTACTTAATATTTTGGGTATTATTAATAATGATTAGTTATGTACAATTTTTATAAGCGTTATATTAGACATATTGTTTTATCTGATATTGGTATTTTGGGGCAAGATATACTTTTGAAATCTAAGGTTTTGTGCGTTGGTGCTGGTGGATTAGGTAGTTCTGCATTGGTCTATCTTGCTTCTTGTGGAATCGGTTCTTTAGGAATTATTGATTTTGATAAAGTCGATTTAAGTAATTTGAATAGACAATTTATGTATAATATTTTTGATTTAGGCAAGAGCAAAGTTTATTGTGCTGAAGATTTTTTAAGAAAGATAAATAATACTACTAATATATTTACTTATAATGAACGTTTATCACGTGATAATTTTTTAGATATTATGATTAGTTATGATGTTATATTGGATTGTACCGATTCTTTAGAATCTAAGTTTTTTGTTAATGAATGTGGCATTAAGTTAAATATACCCGTTATATACGGATCTATCTTGGGTTTTAATGGGTGTATTTCTATATTTTCACGTAATTTTGGATGTTATAATTGTTTATATAAAGATTTTTCGTATGTAAATTTTTTGGGACACGGAGTGTTAGGCCCAGTTGCTGGAGCTATAGGTGCTTTTCAGGCTATAGAGTGTGTTAAGTTTTTGTTAAATAAAAATAATAATTATAATTATAATACTTTGTTGTCCAAAATTTTATTTTTTGATTTTAAAAATTTAGATTTTTTAATTTTAAAATTTGATAAAAAACAATATTGTAATATTTGTAATTAAAAGTTTGAATATATTATTTTCCCTTTTGTAAGATATAATGTTTTTTTTGATATTAATTCTAATTCTTTTATGTTATGTGATACCCATATTATGGGAATGTTTAATTTTTCATTTAAATGTTTAATATATTTTATTATTATTTTTTTAATGTTTTCATCTTGATTTGTTAATGGCTCGTCTAATAATATTATCTTTGGATCCATAAGTAGAATTTGCATTATCATAACTCTTTGTTTTTCACCGCCAGATAAATTTGTTATTTTTCTTTTTAATATTTTATTTAATTGTAAAATGTTTATTAAGTTTTTTATGTTTTTATTTTTTTTTTGTGGTGCTAGTCCTATGCATATATTTTCGTATACAGATAAGTTAGCGAATAATGTTGGAGTTTGACGTATGTAACCTATTTTTCTTTTATTTGTTTTTATAAAAATATTTTTTTTTGAATCGTTAAATATTGCATCATTTATTTTAAAAAAACTTTTATCTGGGATTATTAACCCAGACATGCAATTTAACAGAGTTGTTTTCCCAGATCCTGATTCCCCTAATATTGTTATTATATTTGTATTATTTGTTTTTATTGTAACATTTAGAGTAAATGTGTTTAGTTTTTTATAAAAAAAAGCTTCAAGTTTCATATTCTTCATTAATGTTAAATAATATTATTAATATAACAAATGATATTAGTAAAGTTATTAGTGATAGTATGTGAGTTGAATAATAATCTAACTGTTCTATTTTTTCGTATATTGCTATAGATAATACTTGAGTTTTCCCTGGAATATTTCCACCTATCATTAAAACTACACCAAATTCACCTAATGTATGAGCAAAACTTAATACAAATGATTTTATTATGCCATTTTTTATTAGTGGTAAAATTATTTTTATTATAATAAATAAATTTGATTTTTGTAATATTTGTGCTTGTTCTATAGTTTTTTTTGTTATTTTTTCAAATGACAATTGTAGTGGTTGCGTTGCAAATGGTAATGAATATATTATTGAACCTATTATTAATCCGGACATTGAAAAAATAATGTCGGAACCAAATAAATTAAACCAGAACTTACCTATGATTGTATTTTGATTTAGTATTATTAAAATATAAAAGCCTAATATTGTTGGTGGTAAAACTAGTGGCAAAGCTATCACTGTTTCTATAAATTTTTTAAATAATATTTTTTTTGTTTTTGCAAGCCACCAAGCTATTGGCATGCATAATATTATTAATATAAATGAACTTATAAAAGCTAAATATAATGATAAATATAGTGGTTCTAATATTAGTTTATTCATATTTATTATTTGTATCCATTTGTTTTTATTATGTGTCTTATTTTATTATTTTTTATTTTTTTAAAAAAAAGTTTATTTTGTTTATTTTTATTTTCTTTTATTATAATGGTTTTTTGTTTAATTTCTTTATGCAAATATTTTGGTATTTTCCAATATGTAAGTTTTTTTATTTTATTTTGTATATTTTGCGAGAAGGAATTTATTCCGATGTTACATGTATTATTATTTATAAGATTAAATGTATGATTTATATTTGGGCCTAATATTATTTTTTTATGATTTAATTTTAGATTTAAAATAAAGTTGTGACTAGATTTTCCATATGGGGAAAGTTTAGGATTACTTATTGTAAAAAATTTTTCATTTTTTATGTATTTTAAATTTTGTTTTTTAATTTTTTTTTGTTTTTTACTTAGTGTTATATAACCTTTTGCGTAAGTATGTGTTCTATTTTTGTAAAAATTTGATTTTGCTAGTATGTTGGCGTGTTTTGTGTCAGCAGATATAAATATGTTAAATGGTGCTTTGTTTTTAATTTTTGTAAATAAATTAGATGTAGAATCTGAACTTATTGATATAATGCATTTTTCATATTTTTTTTCAAAAAAATAACATATTTTTTGCGTTGTAGTTAAAAAATTTGCTGCAACAGCGATGTTAATTTGTTGTGATGAACATGCATTAAATATATAACTTGTTATAAATAATATTGCTATTTTTTTTAAATTATTCAACATGTTTTAAAGTTAATATGTAATTCATTTTTGGTATTTTATTTATTTTTGAATATTTAAATATTGAATCATATTTTATTTCTTTTATATCTGTTATTTTTAATTTATTTTCATATTTTTTAATTTCATCAAGTTTTATTAATTTATTAAATATATGTGTATTTTTGTGTAATTTTTTAAAAATAAATTCTCCAAATAATATAATTTTAATATATGTTAATATATTTTTATTTAAAGAAGATATTATTATTGTTCCGTTTTCATTTAGTATGTTTTTTAATAAGTTTATTATTGGTTGTTTATTTTCTATATGTTCTAATAATTCCATACATATTATTATATCGAATTTAGTTTGGCATTTTTTTAGAAAATTTATTATATCTATATTCAAATAATCTATTTTAATAGATGAAAAAATTAGCCTAGATTTGGCTATTTTTATGAGTTCTTTTGATTTATCTAATGCGGTTATTTTAGCCCCATGGTGTGCTAATTTTTCTGTTAGAATGCCGCCTCCACAACCTAAATCTAAAATATGCTTGTTTATGATGTTAGTTTTGCTTTTTATATAATTAAATCTTATATTGTTTATTATATGTAATGGCTGACAGATATTTTTTTTATCCCACCACTTTTTTGATATTATGTCAAAAATATTTTTTTCATTCATTTTACATTCTTTTAATTATTTTTAGTCCCAATAAACTCATTCCACTTTTTAAAATTTTACTTGTTATTTTGCAAAGTAATAATCTGCTGTTTTTGTTTTGTGATTTTATTACGTTACATTCATGAAAAAATGAATGGAATTTTTCTGCTAATTTATATAAATATGTTGTTAAAATATTAGGATTTAATTCGTCTTCTGTTTTTTCTATTATATAATTATACTGTGTTAAATGTACAGCTAAATCTATTTCTGTTTTTTCTTGTAGATTTAAAATAGTTTCATCTATTTTTTTATTATCCCTTATTTTATTTCTTATGCTATTTATTCTTACATATGCATAATTTAAAAATGATGCAGTATTGCCATTAGATTGAAGTATTTTTTTGTAATCGAATATATAATTTTGATCTATTTTATTAGATAAATCTGAATATTTAATTGTATTTATACCTAATATTTTTGCACTATTATTTAACATAGTTTTGTTAATTTTATTATTTTTACTTTTTAGTATTTTTTTTGAGTAGTTTATTGCTTTTTTTAACAAAGATATTAATTTTTCAGATTCACCTGATCTAGTTTTAATTTTTTTCCCATCAGAAGTTAGCATTAACCCAATTGGTAAGTGTATTAAGTGTGTATTTTTATTTATTTCACTTTTTTTAATTGCTTCAAAAACCATTTTAAAATGCATGCTTTGCCCGACATCTGTTATATATATTATTTTATTTGCTTTATTATATTTTATTCTATAGTATAATGCTGCTAAATCAGTTGTTGCATAATTTGATCCGCCATCAGATTTTTTTATTATTAATGGCAGTGGTAAATTTTCTTTGTTTATCATTCCGTCTATATATATACATTTAGCATTATTAGATATTTCTATGATATTTTTTTTTTCAAATTTTTTTATTAATGGATTTATTAAATCATTATAAAATGATTCACCTTTGTACTTTATTTTAATATTTAATAAGTCGTATATTTTTTTATATTCTTTTTTTGATATTTTATTTATTTCTTTCCATATGTTTATCGTATTTTTTTCCTTATTTTGAAGTTTTATTACTTCTTTTTTTGCATGTTCTTTGAAACTATTATCAGTTTCGAATTTTTTTTGAGCATCTTTGTATAATTCTGATAATTTTTGTAGCGGTAATTTTTTAATTGTTTGAGTATTATATTTGTTCTTTATATAATTTATTAATATTCCAAATTGTGTGCCCCAATCACCTAAATGACTTATTTTAATTACGGTATTTCCTGTGTATTTTAGTATTTTTGCAAGACAATCGCCTATTATTGTTGATCTTAAATGCCCAACATGCATATCTTTTGCTATATTTGGACTTGAATAGTCTATTATTATTTTTTCTTTATTTTTTATTTTAATTTTTTTAAATAATTTGTTTAATTTTTTTTTAATAAGTTTTTGATTTATTTTGAAATTTATAAATCCTGGATGTGTTATTTCTGAAGTTAAAAATTCGTTTGATATTATTTGTTCTATACTTTCTTGTATTTTTTTTGCTATATTTAATGGATGTTCTTTTGTATATTGAGACAGCTTCATAACACCATTAAATTGAAAATGATATTTTGCAGTGTCTTTTGATTGTGATACATCTATATCTTTTAATTTTAATTGTTTGTGTAAAATTGGAAATTTTTTTATAATTGCTCTATAGCATATTGTTTTAATAGTTTTTATCATTTTTTTTTGTTATTTTTTTTAATGTTATAAAAAATTTTTTTTGAATTCAATTATATATTTTGAGGAATTATTTTGACTAAGATAAATTTAGAACAATTTATTAAAAGAGAATATGCTGCTGGATTTAATACTGATATTGATTCTGATAGTATATTACCTGGAATAAATGAAGATGTTATTAGGTTGATATCTAATAAAAAATCTGAACCAGATTTTTTATTAGATTTTAGATTGAAGGCTTATTATAAATGGAAATGCATGAAAGAACCAAAATGGGGAAATGTTTTTTATGATGTTATAAAATATGATGACATAATTTATTATTCTGCTCCAAACATTAAAAAAAATATTAATTCTTTAGATGAATTAGATCCTAGGATAGTGGATACTTATAATAGACTTGGAATTTCTTTAGATGAACAGAAACGTATTTCTGGCATTGCTGTTGATGCAGTTTTTGATAGTGTTTCTGTAATTACTACGTTTAAAGAAGAATTAGCTAAATATGGTATTATTTTTTGTTCTTTTTCTGACGCTGTTATTAATTTTCCTGATTTGGTTTCAAAGTATTTGGGTAGTGTTGTTTCCTATTCTGATAATTTTTTTGCTGCATTGAATTCAGCTGTTTTTAGTGATGGATCTTTTTGTTATATTCCTAAAAATGTTATTTGTCCTATGGATTTATCTACTTATTTTAGAATAAATTCTGCTAAAATTGGACAATTTGAGAGAACTTTGATTATTGCTGATAAGAATAGCGGTGTTACGTATTTAGAAGGATGTACTGCTCCGATTAGAGATGAAAATCAATTACATGCTGCCGTTGTTGAAATAATCGCTTTGGATAATGCTTCAGTTAAGTATTCTACTGTTCAGAATTGGTATCCAGGAGATTCTAATGGGAAGGGTGGTATTTATAATTTTGTTACTAAAAGAGGGTTATGTTTAGGAATTGGTTCAAAAATAACGTGGAATCAAATAGAAGTTGGGTCTTCCATAACTTGGAAATATCCATCTGTTATTTTGAAAGGCGATTATAGTACTGGAGAATTTTATTCTGTTGCTGTGACAAATAATTTTCAACAAGCAGACACTGGTACAAAAATGATTCATGTTGGTAAAAATACCACTAGTGTTATTATTGCAAAGGGTATTTCTTCGGGTAATTCTAAAAATACTTATAGAGGTATTGTTTCAATGTTATCTAATTCTTTTTATTCAAAAAATTATACTAAATGTGATTCTTTGTTATTTGGAAATAAATGTTCTGCTTATACTTATCCTAGTATAAAAAGTAAAAATTCCACTTCTAAAATTGAACATGAAGCAGTTACTGGAAAAATTAGTGATGAACAATTGTTTTATTGTATGCAACGTGGGTTAAATGAAGAAGGTGCCATTTGTATTATAGTTAATGGTTTTTGTAAACAAGTTATTAGTGAATTACCTTTAGAGTTTTTATTGGAAGCTCAAAGGTTATTAGATTTAAGTTTAGAAGGTGCAGTAGGATGAGTAAAAATTTTGTTTTAGAAATATCTAATTTGTTTGTATCTTTAAATGATAAAAAAATAATAAATGATTTTAATTTAAATATGTTACCTGGTGAAGTTCATGTTATTATGGGGCCTAATGGTGTTGGAAAAAGTACTTTAGCAAGATTTTTAGCTGGTGATTATGTTAATTATTCTTTTTCTGGTTCTGTATTATTTAATGGTGTTGATTTATTTAAGCTAGCTAAAAATGAGATTTCTTTAAATGGAATGTTTTTAAGTTTTCAGAATCCAATTGATATACCAGGAGTTTCCAATTTAGATTTTTTTAAATCTTTTTTAAATTATAGACGTAAAATAAATGGTATTGAACCATTAGATAATATTTCTTTTTTGAATGAAGTAAAAACTTATATGACGTCATTGTCAATGGACGAAAAATTATTAAATAGGTATTTAAATGTAGATTTTTCTGGTGGCGAAAAGAAAAAAAATGAAGTTTTACAACTATTACTTTTAAAACCGCGTTTATCTATTTTAGATGAAATTGATTCTGGCTTGGATGTTGATTCTTTAAAAAATGTTTTTAAGTCTATAAATAATTTTAAAAATAAAAATAGTTCTTTTTTGATTATAACACATTATACTAGAATATTAGAATATATTGATATAGATTTTATTCATGTTATGTGTGATGGGAAAATTGTAAAAACTGGAAATACGGAGTTATTAAATGATATTAATAGTAATGGGTATTTTCAATTTACGTAGTATATTTTATGGATAATAATGTTTTTTATTTAAGTAATTTATTTAATAATTTAACAACATCTGAATTAGATATTGATGTATTAAAAAATTTTTTTAATAAATATCTAGAATCTGATTATTTAAATGATTCATTTTTGATTAAGAATATAGATTTTTCTTGCATTGATTCTATTGTAACTAAACAAAACTTTAGTTTTGATTATAAAAAATATGTAAATTTCAATATTGTAGATGGTTCGCCAATTTGTGTGTTTTTAAATGATCATCTTATTTTAACAGAAAATTTTAATGCAAATATAGTTTTAAATACTTTTGATTGTTTTGATGATAATTTTATAAAAAATGTTTCATTTTTTAATGATGAATGTATTTTAAAAAATCTGAATATATTTTTTATTATTAATATTTTATTTTATAAAAAAATAAGATATTTTTCTATTTTAAATGATAATTTTAATAATAAACCTATATATATTTTAAATTTTTTTAATAATGATTACGAATGTAATTTTTATTCTCCGAGAATCTTTTTAAAAATAGAAAATTGTTCGAATTTAAATATTTTTAATTATGTAAATAATATGTCTGATAAAGTATTTGTAAATTATAATAATTATATGTGTTTAGAAAAATATTCAAAAGTTAATTATTTTTTTTTAAATGAATCTAATTTAAATTCTTTTGATACATATTCTATTTACAGTAAAATTTATAATAATTCTTCGTTGAACTATAATAATCATTTATTTGGGTGCGCTAATTCTAAAACTAATTGTTATTTTTTTCTTTTTGATGTTTTTTCTAAAGTTGCTGCAAATGTTGTTAGGTTGTTAAAGTTTAAATCAAAAAATGATATTACAACTAAAGTTTATCATTATGGAAATAATTCATTTAGCAGAGTTTTATTTAAATCTGTTTTATCTGATTTTTCTATTTGCAATTTTAACGCTTTAATTGATGTAGATTTTAATTTTTATAATTCAGATGGTGGAGTAATTTGTAAAAGTTTGTTATTAGATAATTTTTCTAGCATAAATATGTTACCAGAATTGGCTATTAAAAATAATCATGTTAAATGTTTTCATGGAGCAACTATTGGATTTTTAGAAGAAGAAGTTTTATTTTATCTTATGTCTAGAGGTTTTTCTAAGGATGAGTGTATAAATTTATTAATACATGCTTTTTTAAATGATATTATTTGTGATGTTAGTTTATATTATTTTAATATATTTGTTTTTTTATTTGAAAAATATTATAAATATTAATTATGAAAACTGTAGATTTAGATGATTTTAGAAAAAAATTTCCAATTTTAAATATTAAAGTTAATGGTAATAAATTGGTTTATTTGGATAATGCTGCTATTACGCAAGTTCCAGAGTGTGTTATAAGTTCTTTTAGTGAATATTATTCTAAATATAATGCTAATATTCATAGAGGTGCTTATTATTTAAGTGAAGTAGCAACAGAAAAATATGAAAATGTTAGAAATAAGCTTAATATTTTTTTAAATGGAGAAGATTACAGAAATTTTATTTTTGTTAGAAATACTACTGAAGGTATAAATTTAATTGCTAATAGTTATTTAAGACCGATATTAAAGTCTGGAGATGAAGTACTTATTTCGCAAATGGAACATCATTCTAATATAGTTCCGTGGTATATGTTGTGCAAAGAATTTAATGCAAGATTGAAAATCATACCTATGTTAAATGATGGGTCTATAGATTATTCTAAAATTGAATCTTTGTTAACGCATAAAACAAAAATTTTATCTGTAGCACATGTTTCAAATTCTATAGGTACTATTAATGATATTAAACGAATCATTTCTTTAGCACATTCAGTTAATGTTCCTGTTTTAATAGATGGTGCACAATCATTTTCTCATTGTAAAGTAGATTTAAAAGATATAGATTGTGATTTTTATGTTTTTTCTTCTCATAAAATGCATGGACCGAATGGTCTTGGTGTGTTATATGCTAAAACTTCTTTTTTAGATAGTATGATTCCATATCAAGGTGGTGGAGACATGATAAAAAGCGTTAGTTTTTCCAATATAATATGGAATGATTTACCTTATAAGTTTGAAGCTGGCACACCAGCTATAGCTAATGTTATAGCTTTTGGAGCTCTTATTGATTTTTTAAATTTTTATAATTTGGATGATTTTTTTCTTTATAAAAAAGAGTTATTTAATTATTTGTGCAATAGGTTATTTGAAATACCTTATGTAAAAATAATTGGTTCTCCTAATAATAATTCAAGTATAATTTCTTTTTTATTAGATGGAATTCATCCACATGATTTTGCTACTGTAGCAGATCATTATGGTGTTTCTGTTAGAACTGGTCATCATTGTTGTATGCCTGTTATGAATTTCTATAATATTTCGTCTTCTATTAGAGTATCTTTGAGTTTTTACAATATTTTTTCTGATATAGATGTTTTAATAAAATCTATTTTTGAGGCTAAGAAAATATTTTCTTAGGTTTGTTATGCTTGATTTGTACAAAGACTTAATACTTGATCATGGTATTAATCCTAGAAATAGAGTTATTTTAGATAAATTCACTCATTTTTCAACAGGATTTAATCATTTGTGTGGTGATAAGTTTGACATTTATTTATGTGTTGAAAATGAGGTTTTAATTGATATTTCTTTTATGGGAATAGGATGTTCCGTTTCTACTGCGTCTGCTTCTGTATTAACATTATTATTAAAAAATAAATCGATTAAAATTACAGAGACTTTATTTATTTATTTTATAAAGATTATTAAAGATGAAAAGTCTATATGTTATGATGAAGTTTATTGTGATTTAAATGCTTTGGCTAATGTTAGAAAGTATCCTGCCAGAGTTAAATGTGCTACATTGATTTGGCATACTTTAGCTGAAGCTTTGAAAATTAATTTTAAAAAATAGTTATGGTATATTTATGTTTTATTTAGATAGAAGACGTTTTTTAAATAAAGTGTTTTTAACTGGTAGTGCGTTTACTTTTAATTTTTTGTTTTATGAATCTTTTTTAGAAGATTTTTCGTCTAAGTTTTTATGCGAAGATTTTTATTTAATGGGAACTAATGGTAAAATTCAAATTTTTTGTGATGATTTAGCATATGGTAAATTTGTAATTGATAAAAGTATTAACAGAATCAAATATTTAGAAAATGTATTAACAAAATTTTCGCCATTATCTGATGTTGGAATATTAAATAACAATCCTTTAGGGTTTAATGAAATGTCAATAGATACATTAAATGTTTTGAAAATTGGTGATTTTATATCTAAAAAAACATTTAGTTATTTTGATATGGGAATGGGAAATTTGTTGTATAAATTTGGCATAGATAATTTCGTTCCTATTGTTGGTAATATTACTGAATTTTGTGATATGAAAGATGATCTTTTTATTTTCGATGGTAATTATTTAAAATTAAATAGAAAAAATTCTATGGTTGATTTAGGTGGCATTGGCAAAGGGTTTACTATAGATGAATGTTTAAATATTTTATCCGAAAATGGCATAAAACATGCGGCAATTGAATTTGGAGGAGATGTTAGAGTTATGGGCGGTATGCCTAATAATTTACCATGGAAAATTTCTTTTGATAAACGTCTATATAAATTTTTAAATGATAGAGACTTTTTTTTTGATTTATTTGATGGAAGCATAGCTATTTCAGCTGGATATTTAAAAAAAACTTTTAATAATTCACATCATATAATAAACCCATATTCTTTAAAGTCAAAAGAAAATTATTTATTTCTCACTGTTTTTGGAGAAAAATGTAGCTTTTGTGATGCATTATCAACTGCTTTTTTTAATATGGATTTAAATATAATAGAAAAATCTATTTTGAATTTTCCTAATTATAAATTTAAGACTTACATTTGATTTTATGAGTGCTTTGTTTATATCTGATCTTAGAAAAAAGTATGATAATGGTTTTTTGGCTTTAAATGATATTAATTTATCTATCGATTATGGTGATTTTTATGCAATTTTAGGTAAAAATGGTGCAGGCAAATCTACGATAATAAATATAATAGTTTCTTTAATAAAAAAAACCTCAGGAAAAGTTTTTATAAGTGGGGTTAATTTAGATGATAACTCTATTTTCATTAAGTCTTTGATAGGTGTGGTCCCGCAAGATGTTAATTTTAATCAATTTGAAAGTGTTTCTGACATAGTTTTTAATCAAGCTGGATTTTATGGATTTTCTAGATCTTTTATTTTTGATAGGGTGAAATCTTTATTAAGTTTTTTTGAATTGTGGGATAAGCGTAATACTATAAGTTTTAATTTGTCTGGTGGTATGAAACGTAGACTTATGTTAGTTCGTGCTTTAATTCATAATCCTGATATATTAATATTAGATGAACCTACGGCTGGAGTTGATATTTTTTCTAGAAAAGTTATTTTAAATTTTTTAATGGAGTTAAATAAATTAGGTAAAACAATTATATTAACTACGCATTATATGGGTGATGTAGAAACTTTATGTAATAAAATTGCTGTTATTAATAAGGGTGCAATTTTAAAAGAATTAGCAATGAAAGATTTGCATTTTTTTAATTTAGATAAATTTTTTACTATTAAAGTATGTAGTGTAGATAAATTATTATCTTTTAATCGTTTTAAAATTTCTATTTTAGACAAAAATACTATAGATTTGCATCTTTCAAATAATGATAGCTTGAATGAATTTTTATATTTTTTAATGTCTAATAATATTAATATTTTCAGTATTTCTATGAGAAATAATCCACTTGAAGATTTTTTTTTAAATTCTGTTATTAATGATAAAAATGTTTAATTTTATAGCTTTTTTTACTATAATTAGGAGAGAGTTTTTTAGAATTATTAGGATTTGGCCGCAAACAGTTTTACCTCCAATTATAACTATTTTTTTGTATTTTATTATTTTTGGTAAGATACTTGGTTTAAAGGTTGGGTATATGTCAGGATATAAATATATTCAGTATATAATTCCTGGATTATTAATGATGTCTATAATAAGTTCTGCGTATGCTAATGTATCATCATCTTTTTTTAGTTCTAAGTTTCAAAAATATATAGAAGAACTATTAATTTCACCAATTAGTTTTTTTGTTTTGATAAATGGATTTATTTTTGGTGGTGTAATAAGAGCTTTTTTTATTTTTAATGGGGTTTGTTTTTTTGTATTTTTTTTAAATGAGTTTTATTTTTATAATTTTTATTTTTTAATCTTTGTATTTTTTTTAACTTCGTTACTTTTTTCTTTATTTGGATTATTTAATGCTATTTTAGCTAAAAAATTTGATGATATTAGTTTAGTTCCAACTTTTGTGTTAACTCCGCTTATATATTTTAGTGGTATATTTTTTTCTTTGGATTTATTACCAAAGGTTTTGAAAATTATTGTTTATTTAAATCCTATGTTTTATTTGGTTAATATTTTTAGATATTCTTTTTTAGGTATATCTGAAGTTAATATATTTTATTCTGTATTTTTAATTTTTTTAGTTATATTTTTTATGTATATTTTTTGTCTTTATTTTTTATACTCTGGTTTTGTTATAAAACGATAATATTATTTTTTTTATTGTCTTTATTTTTTTTGATTGTTATTTTAATATTAATTATTTGTAATGTTTAAGTGTTTTTTTATGTTTATTTTCAAAATATTTTTTGTTTTATTTTTTTATTCATGTTCTTTGTTTGGAGAAGAATTTAATTTTAAAAAAGTTAAATTTTATGGTCTTAATTATTTTTCTCACGAAGAGATTTTGAATAAAATATTTGATAATACAAACTTTTATAAATGTAATGATGATGTTTTTTTTAAAAAACTCATTGATTTAAATATTTTTAATAAGGTAGAAGTATTTTGGAATAATAAAGAAATTAAAGTTTTTTGTGTTGAAAAACCTATTATTAAAAAAGTAGTTTTGCATGTAGATTCTGATAAAGAATATGTTTTGTCATTATTAAATAGATTCGAAATTTATCGTGGTTGTTTATATGATGGTAACAATATTAGTTTTTTTAAGAATAATTTGTTTCAATTTTACGCTTATTCTGGATTTAATATTCCAAATATGGATTTAGTTGTTAATTTTAATAAAGATTTAAATAGTGTTGATTTAATTATTAAGCTTGATAAGCGTTTTTTACAAAAAATAAAGAATATAGATATAATAGGTGTTTCTGTTTTTGATAAAGATAAAATTATATCCTCATTATCATATTCTAATTCTAATTGGATGTCATTTTTTTTAAAAGATGATTTATTTTTTCCTGATTTAGTTGAGAATGATGTAGATAATTTGAAAGCTTATTATTTTGATAGAGGTTATTCAGATTTTCACATTGATTTTATTAGAGTGTTTTTTTCTAAGGAAAAAAATAATTTCAATGTTTTATTAAGTGTTTGTGAAGGAGAATTATATCATATTGATTCTATTAATATACATGGAGATAAAGTTATTTTACAAAAGGATAATTTGGAGGATGAGTTTAACTCTGTTATATTTTCATATTTAAAGATAGGAAATGTTTTTTCTAGAGAATTGTTAATGGAAGTTAAGTCTAAGTTAAAAGATTTTTTGATGAGAAATGTTTTTTTAAATCATGATATTGATTTTTCTATTTTTTATGCTGGTGAATCTAGAGTTGGTATTAATTTTTCTATTATTAAATCTTTAAAAACTAGAGTTGGGTATATAAGTTTTTTTGGTAATTTTTTAACTTGCGATAGTGTTTTAAGAAGAATGTTACCATTTACAGAAGGTTCTATTTTAGCTTTAGATGATGTTGAATTCAGTAAAAACGAGATAATTCGTAGTGGTATTGCTGATTCTGTTAATATAGAGTATGTTAAAAATCCTGATGATTATTTAGAAACTGATATTTTTTACATTATTGATGAGCAAAAATTTGGTAAAGTAACTGCTGGCTTATCGTATAGTAATGATGATGGATTTAGTATAAATTTAAATACAGAATTATCTAATTTTTTGGGTATAGGTAGTGATATAGCATTGGATATAAATAGTAATGGCGTTGAAACAGATTTTATATTTAGCTATTTCATTCCTTATTTTTCAGATGAAACTTTTGGAATAGGTTATAATTTATATTATAGATCAGATTTATTTGATCAAGATGCTGATTATATTAACACTTTGTATGAAACTTTTGGCGCTTATTTGTATTATTCTTGGGACTTAAATAAATTTGAAAAGTTTAATTTTGGAGTTGGATGTGATATGACTTTTTTAGGAATGTATGATGAGTCATCTTCTATTGAAATTAAAAAATTTATAGAGCAAAATGGTTTTGATTTTAAAGATTATTTTTTTAATATAGTTTGGAATTATAATTCTTTTGATAAATTTTCTTATTCTTCAAGTGGTTTTTATCATAATGTTATTTTCAGATTTAATATGCCTGGATCTAAAATAAAGTGTTATACGTTTAATTATGATTTTAATTATTATTATAATTTTTATGATGATTATATTATTAATGTTACATCTAGTTTATATTATGGAAGCGTTTATTCTGGAGATGATGATTTCCCATTTTTTAGAAATTTTCACATGAAAGGTAATACTAATGTGCGTGGATTTAAAGAACGTATGCTTGGACCTAAAGATTCTAACGATGAAAGTATTGGAGGCAACCTTTTATTTTGTGCAAAATTTTCTTTACATGTGCCAACATTTCTTCCTGAAGAATTAAAAGATATAAGAACATCATTATTTTTTGATATAGGCAATGTTTATGATACATCATTGTATGTTAATGAAGGTTTGAAAAATAAATTATTCAATTATTTTTATTCTTTAAAATTTTCTTTTGGAATTTCTTTTGTGTGGAGTACGCCATTTGGCATGCCATTAGAAATTGCTTTAGCTTATCCGTTTAATTCAGATGATGAAGAAAGTAAAAATATAATAGCTATATCTTTTGGTTAATTTTTACATAAAAAAATATTTATTTATTAGTATTTGTGCGAGTATACTTATTATATAACCTAATAGTATACTCCAGCTCCATTTTAAGTGTGACATAAAAGTATATTTCCCATTCATAGTTCCCATTAGTGCTATACCAGCTGCAGAACCTATTGATAATATACTTCCGCCAGTACCTACAGCTAATGTCAGAATTAACCATTGGTTTTCCGGCATATTTGGATTCATTTCTATTAAAGCGTATGTTATTGGTATGTTATCTATTATCGCAGATAATATTCCCATTAGTGTATTTGCAATGATATGTTTTATTTCTATATTTGTATTTTCTAACATATCTTTGTATATGTAAATTGATATTTTTTCAAGCACACCTATTATTGATAAAGCACCTATACAAAGCATTATTCCTATGAAAAATAGTAATGTATCCCAATCTATAAGCTTTATTTCTTCATGTATATTTAACTTTTTTTTATTTTTAAAATTGTTTATTTTTTCAAATATTTCTAGCAATGAAAATCCTAATAACATTCCTATTATTGCTGGGATTTTCAAATATATTTGTATTGTTGTTGTCATTATTATTGTTATTATAAATAGTAATGGTATTATTATGTAGTTTTTATTTTTTATTTGAACTTTTTTATTTTCTATTATAAGTATTTTTTTTTCTATATGTGTGTTCATTATAATTGCTGGTATTATAAAATTTATAAATGAAGGTAAAAATGTGTATATAAATGATTTTGTATTTACTAAATTATTTTGCCAAATCATCAACGTTGTTATATCTCCAAATGGACTAAATACACCACCTGCGTTTGATGCAATAACTATGTTTATTGTTGCTAGATTTAAAAATTTAGTATCTTTACTTTCCATTGATATTAGTATAGATGATGCGAATAATGCTGTTGTTAAATTATCGGCTATTGGTGAAATAAAAAAAGCTAAAAATCCAGTTGTCCAATATATTTTTTTATAAGATATATTATTTTTAGCTATTTTATTGCGTATAATATCTATTATATCTGTTTTTTTAATAACATTTATATATGTTATAGTTATAAGTAAAAAAATAAGTAATTCACAATATTTATGTAAAATTTCGTATATTTTAAAATTTATCAATGAACTATTTTCCGATTGTTTTGTTAAATATGTTATTATTATCCACATTATTGTAGCAAAAAATATGCTTATTGTTGATTTTTTAATTTTTATTTTTTCTTCCAAAATTATTAAGATATAGCATATTATAAATATAAGTGGTATACTTATTGCTAGAATAGTATTTTTTTCTATGTTTGTGTTATTATAATTTACATTTGCGTAGCAATTATTAAATATTATGATTATAATAAAAGAAATTATTATTTTTTTCATTTTCATTTTGGTTGATTTTTATATATATATATTATTATTTTTTATGGATAAATATACACCGATAATTCAACAATATTTAAAAATAAAATCGCAACATGAAGATAAAATATTATTATTTAGAGTTGGTGATTTTTACGAGTTTTTTTTTAATGATGCATCAAAAGCTTCAAAATTATTGTCATTAACTTTAACTAATAAGGGAAAGTCTGTGCCAATGGCTGGATTTCCAGCAAAATCTTTAAATACTCATATTATTAAATTGATGAAAGCTAATATGAAAGTTGCAATTTGTGAACAAATAAGTTTGACAAAAAAAGATGGATTGATAGAAAGAGCTGTTGTTACCACACTTACTCCAGGAACTTTCTTTCATGATAGTTATTTATCACCTGACAATAATAATTATATAACGTGTATTAGTTTTTTTGATGGGTTTTATGGAATAGCTTCTTTAGATATTAGTACTGGTTATTTTTTTATATCTAGAGTTGATAGTAAGTTTGATTTATACAATGAGATAGATAGAATTAATCCTATAGAAATATTAATATCTGATAAATCTAGTTTTATTAATTTATTACCTAAAAATTTTTTTTATAATTCTATTTCTGATGAAAAGTTTAATTTTAATTTAGCTTATAATTCTTTGATTAATTTTTTTGGAATTTCAAACATAAAATGTATTGATATAAATTTTTTTTCTGCTTCTCTTTTGTCTGCCGGATGTTTGTTAAATTTTGTTTTACATACTAGAAATAATAAATTAGAAAATGTAGTGTCATTAGAAGTGCATGGCATTAATAGTTTTTTGTATTTGGATCATAGTGCTAGAAAAAATTTGGAGTTATTTAAGAGTTTAAACGAGAATGATAGAGATTCATTGTTTTATGTTATTGATAAAACATCAACAATTATGGGTAAGCGATTGTTAAAGTTGTGGTTAACATATCCTATTTTATCTAGGTTTATATTGAATGATAGAATCTCAAGTGTTTCGATTTTAAAAACTAATCAAAACTATTTGAAAATAAAAAAAAACTTAGACATGGTTTCTGATTTAGAAAGGATTTTAGGCAAAATTGTTTTTTATTTAGCTCAACCATCTGATTTAAAACAATTGCAAATATCTTTAAGTATTTTACCATTAATAAAAATTGAGTTAGAAAAAATTGGATTGGTTGGGTTGTTAGAAACTATTTTTCATAATGTAGGATTTTTTGATGATCTTGTTAATTTAATAGAAAAAGCTATAATAGATAATCCTATTTCTAGTTTAAAAGATGGTGATTTTATTAAAAATGGATTTGATAAAAGGTTAGATAAATATAAAAAAGTTGTTAAAGATTTAAATTTTTCTTTAATTAAATATCAAAGTGATGAAAAAAAACGTTTAGGGATTTCTACATTAAATGTTTTATTTTTAAATAATTCTTATGTTATAGAAATACCTAAATCTGAATCTGATAAAGTAGATGATAAGTATAAAAAAATAGGATTTGGTCCTAGATATGTTAGATATTTTACAGATGAATTAAAGACGTTAGAAAAAAAATTTAGTGAATCTAAAATTAGAGTTTTAGATAGAGAAAAATGTATTTATAATATTATTTTATATAAAGTAAAAAAAAAAATTTTTTCTATTAAGAATGCAGCTAGATACATTTCTATGTTAGATATTTTGTGTTCTTTTGCTGAGCAATCTAGTTTGTTTAATTGGTGTGAACCTTTGTTAGTTGATGAAAATATTTTAGATATAAAATCTGGCAGACATCCAGTTATTGAATTTAAAAAAAAAGATTTTATTCCCAATGATATATTTTTAGATTTTAAGATAAGGTCTTTGATTATTACAGGTGCTAATATGGGTGGAAAATCAACTTATATGCGTCAATCTGCAATAATTGTTTTATTAGCACATATAGGATCGCATGTTCCAGCTAGCTTTGCTAAAATAGGAATTTTTGATAAAATTTTCACACGAATAGGTTCTGGAGATGATTTAGCTAATTCTTATTCAACTTTTATGCTTGAAATGAAAGAGATGGCTGATATTTTATTAAAAGCCACAAAAAATAGTTTGATTTTGATTGATGAAATTGGAAGGGGAACTGGATATTTAGATGGTAAAGCTTTAGCTTTTTCTATACTAAAATATTTGATTGAAGTTAATGGGTCATTTTTTTTATTTTCAACTCATTTTCATGACTTACATGTTGTATGTGATTTTTTTGAGTCTATAGGTAAAATATATTGCATTGTTTTAGATGATGCTGGCGAGCTTAAATTTTTTTATAGGTTTGAAAAGGGTTTTTCCGATAATAGTTTTGGAATTGAAGTTGCTAGTATGGCTGGTATACCAGACAGTGTAATTACTTTTGCTCGTAAAAAATTAATCGAATTTAAAACGAGTTTTATTTTAAATATTAGTGATAATGATAATAGAAAAAAAATTTTTGATTTTATAGACAAAATAGATCCTGATAATTTATCACCTAAGGATGCTTTAGAACAGCTTTATATTTTAAAAGATTTTTTTGATAATAATAAATAATTTTATGGCTAATTTAATTGATTTATATAGATCAAATTTGAATGATAGAAAAATTCTTTATGATAAATCACAAGAAGCAGTTGTTTTAGAATTGAATGATTTATTTGAAAGATTAATTTTAAAACAGAGTCAAAGAGATAGCATATTTTTTTCTGAAGTTTTTAGTTTTTTTAAAAAAGATGCTAATCTTGGCTTATATATTTGGGGAGATGTTGGTAGAGGTAAGACATATTTGGTAGATTTATTTTTTAATTCTTTGCCTTTTGATAAGAAGGGTAGATTTCATTTTCATCATTTTATGAAATTAATTCATGATAAATTAAAAAATTATTCTGGTGAAAAAGATCCTTTGAAAGTTTTAGCTAAGTTTATGCAAAAAGAGTATGTTGTTGTTTGTTTAGATGAATTTTTTGTTAAAGATATAGGTGATGCCATGAATTTGGCAAGACTTTTTCATTATTTATTTGATTTTGGTGTATTTTTTATTATGACATCAAATGTTATTCCATCTAGATTATATGAAGGTGGATTACAAAGACAAAAATTTTTGCCAACGATAGTTCTTTTAGAAAAATTTTTAAAAGTTGTTTGTGTTAATAGTGATGTTGATTATAGATTTATGTATTTAAGTAGTGAACGATTATTTTTTTATTCTTTATGTTTTTCTACTTTTAAATCTATGAAAAATTTATTTTTGAATATTGCAAAAAGTTTGCCTAATAAAAAGTTTTTTTTAACGATTAATGATAGAAAAATTTTTTCACATTATATTGCAGATAATATTATTTGGTTTGATTTTAAGGTTATTTGTGGATTTGGTAGAAGTCATTTAGATTATTGTGAAATTGCAACTTTGTTTAAAATTGTATTTATAAGTGGAATAAAAAAAATAAATGACGAAGATGAAGCTAGAAGATTTATAGCTTTAATAGATGAATTTTATGATAGAAAAATAAATGTTGTTATGTCTTTTGAATGTTTGGTTTTAGATTTATATAAAGGAGAATTATTAAAGTTTGATTTTAAACGTACTATTAGTAGATTAAATGAAATGTCTACCAAAAATTATTTAAAAGATTTAAGTTAATATAATGAATAGATTCGTTCACTTGCATGTTCATAGTGAGTATTCTTTTGATTCAGGTTTTTTTAATGTTGGAGATTATGTGAGAACTTGTTATGCACATAATTATTCTGTTGCTGCGCTTACAGAACGTTTTAATCTTTATTCTTTTTTATTTTTTTATAATAAGTGTTTAGATTTTGGCATCAAACCTATTATTGGATGTGAAATTTTTTTAGAATCTGAAAAATATAGTTATGGTAAAGCTGTTTTATTATGTAAAAATTATAAAGGTTATAGAAATTTAGTTTCTATTTTAGCCAAATCTTATTTAGATAAAGATGTTAATGGCGTTCCAATTGTTAAGTATAGATGTATTTCTAGTCTGTCAGATGATTTAATTGCTATAGGAATATCTGTAGATAGTGATATAGGTAAAGCTTTATTAAATAATGATTTTGTTCAAGCTGAGTATTTTTACAAATTTTGGAGTACAGTTTTTAAAGATAGATTTTATTTATCTATTACAAGAATGGGATTTTTTGGAGAAAATCTTTTTTTTGAAAGAGTTATGGATTTCTCTTTAAATAAAAAGATTATATTTATTGCTACGAATGAAGTTGCTTATCTTAGGAAAAATGAATTATTATCTTATAGATCTAAAATAGCTATGTTTGATGATGTTGTTACTAGACTAACAGATTCATATGATAAATCTTTAGATAATAAGTATTTTAAATCAGATAAAGAAATGAAAGATCTTTTTTTTGATATTCCTAATGTTATAACAAATGTTAGTGAATTAGTTAAGAGATGTAATTTTTTTTTAAAGTTTGGGTATGATTATTCTCCTAAATATAAAAATAGAACTGGATTATCTTTGGAAAAGTATATATCTTTGTATACATTTAATAAATTAATTTTTGATTATTATTTTTTTAGTTATGTTGATTTTGAAATTTATATTAGTAGGCTAAAAGTTGAATTAAATGTTATAGTAAATATTGGTTTTTCAAATTATTTTTTAGTTACGCATGAATTTATCTGTTGGGCAAAAGATAATGATATTTTTGTTGGGCCTGGCAGAGGATCCGGAGTTGGGTCTTTGGTTGCTTATTTATTGTATATAACTGGTATAGATCCAGTTAGAAATGATTTGTTGTTTGAGCGTTTTTTAAATAAAGATCGTATTTCTAGTCCTGATTTTGATGTAGATTTTTGCATTGAAGGAAGAGATCTAGTGATGGATTATATTTTTGAATTTTATGGTATAAAAAATGTTGCTCAAATTGTTACTTTTGGTTGTATGACTGTAAAATCTGTTATAAGAGATGTTGGCAGAATTTTAGGTTATTCTTATAGTTTTATTGATAAAGTTATTAAAACTTTATCAAGTGGATTTGGTGTTTCACTTAAACATGAACTTATTCATAACCCGTTTTTAAAATATGAATATGATGCTAGTAACGATGTTCAAATTGTCATTGCTTTAAGTTTGAAAATCGAAGGTGTTATTAAGGGTATAGGTAAACATGCTGGTGGATTATTAATTTCGTCAGTTGAACTTTTGGGATATTTACCAATGCAGTATGAAGACCTTGAATTCAATTTTTTAACTCAATTAGATAAAGATGATTCAGAATCTTTAGGATTTACTAAATTTGATTTTTTGGGGTTGAAAACTTTAACTATTTTTGCTGATGTTTTAGATACTTTGTGTTCTTATTATAGTTTGCATGATAATTATTTTTTTTGCATTGATTACGAAGTATTCGATGATGATAGTACTTATATTTTGTTAGATCGTGGTGATACTTTAGGTATTTTTCAATTTGAATCGTATGGTATAAAAAGTGTTTTACAAAAGATTCATCCATATGTTTTTTCAGATATAGTATCTTTAATAGCTTTGTATAGGCCTGGGCCATTACAATCTGGTTTATTATTATCTTTTGCTAAAAGAAAAATGGGTGATGAAGTTATAGATTATATTCACCCTAAATTAACGCCCATATTAAGAGAAACATACGGTATGATTGTTTATCAGGAACAAGTAATGCTTATAGCTCAAATTTTTGCTAATTATAGTTTAGCTGATGCAGATTTATTGAGAATAGCTATGAGTAAGAAAAAAACTTTAGAAATGTTAGCTCATTTAAAAAATTTTTGCTATGGTGCAGAATTAAATGGTGTTGATAAATATACTGCTGAAGATATATTTTATTTGGTTGAAAAATTCGCTGGTTATGGATTTAATAAAGCTCATTCTGTGGGTTATGCTGTTTTAGCTTATACTGGAGCTTGGTTGAAAACTAATTTTAATGTTATATTTTTATCATCTTTACTTTCTTCTGACATGGATAATATTGAAAATGTTGATTTTTATATTGATGAATGTATTTATTTTGGTATAAAAATTTTGCCTCCAGATGTTAATAGAAGTAATTATTGTTTTTCAATTTTAAATGATAATGCGATGCTTTTTGGATTTGGGTTTATTAAGGGTTTAGGAAAAACATTAATAGCTGATATTATTTTTACAAGAGGTATTTTTGGATTTTTCAATAGTTTTTTTGATTTTTTATATAGAATAGAAGTAACTTTGTTAACCAAGAAAATGTTGCAAGCTTTAGTTTATTCTGGCATTTTTGATAAAATTAATAAGTCTAGGTTTAAGTTAGTTTTAATTGGAAATAAATTATTTGATTTGTATGCTTTTTTTAATGTTTCTAATTATATTTCTTTTGACTCTATTTTAGATAATTTTTTTAATTATTTTATAAAAAATTTTTACTATATGGTTGAATATAAAAATACTGAATTTGCTAGTAATAGATATTTTTTAGGTTCTTTTATAATAGATTTTTACCTTAATTATTATATAAATGATTTTTTTTCAATATCTAAATTATCACATAAAAGTGGTATTTATTATAATGAAATATTTTGTGGAGTTATAATAAGTATTTATCAAAGTTCTAAAAGTTTTTATTCACTTTGCGTTGGCAATTTATATGATACTAAATTAATTTTATTGTCTTCTTTAAAATATGTTTATAAAAAAGAACTTTTGAGACCAGGAAAAATGATTGTGATAGGCGTTTATTCTTATAATAAGCGTTTATATGAATTATTTGTAGAAGATTTTTATTTCTTTAAAATTATTTTTTCAGAATTTTTTGATATATATTTGTCATCTTGTTTTTTATCCGATAATTTTATAAAAAGATTTTTTCATGTTGTTTCGAATAAATCTGGTAATAGTATAGCTAAGATACGATTATTATATTTTAACTATGGTAAGTGGATTTTAATTAAATCTTTTATTTATATGGGCGTATCTCCACATGATGATTTAATTTTGGAATTAAAAAAAAATAAAGAAATTTTAGATATTAAAATTACATATAAATTTTAGTTTTCTGGAAATATGATTTATTTCCAGTTGTGTGTTATTTTATATTTGCATTGCTATTTTTTTTTCTTGTTCTATTTTTAACTTTTTAAAAATTTCTTCTCTATGCACAATTACATTTCTTGGAGCATCAACACCTATTCTTACTTGTGTACCTTTTACACCTAGTACAGTTACAGTTATATTATCATATATCATTAACGATTCTCCTATTTTTCTTGTTAATATTAACATATTATCCTCACTTTTATTTTGTGTGTTTTTGTAAATATAGCTGTACGTAGCTTATTATTTCATTGTTGTTAATTTTATTTAATATTATTCCATTTGCTATTTTTTTATTTCCATTTCCTTCGCAATGAACATTCTTCTTAATTTCATTTAATATGTCTACTGCATTAAGGCATTCTAAATCTTTTGTTAAAATAATTTTTATAATATTTTTTTCTTTATATTTAAATAAGTTAATTATTATGCTTTTTTTAAGATCTGATATTAAATTATTCAATTGTTGTATATCATTTGAATTTATATAAAATGGTATTATTTTAATATTATTATTTATAGTAATTTGATTTTTTTCAAGTTGGATTTTAGCATTTTCTAATATTAATTTTTGATTTTCTTTTTCTATATCTTTATTATTTTTTATTATTTTTTCTATTTTTTCTATTAGCGATTCTTTTTTTGTTTTTAACATAATATTTAATTTTTCTATTATATTTTCATTTTCTTCTAGTAATTTTATTATTGTGTAATTTGTTATTGCTTCAATTCTTCTTGTATTACTACCTATTCCAAATTCTTTTATTATTTTAAACAAACCTATTTCTGCTGTGCTTTTTACATGTGTGCCAGCACATAATTCTTCTGATGTATCTTCGCCTATAATTATTTTTCTGTCTTTTATTTTGTTGAATTTATTTTTTTCTTTGCTTAATGAATCTAATTTTATTTTCACTTGTAAATTTTTTTGTATGTGATTATTTATTGTATTTTCTATTTTATTTTTTTCTTCTATAGATAGAGTTTTAAAATGTATAAAATCAAATCGTAAATAATGTTCATTAATCAAAGACCCTGCTTGTTTGACATGTGCACCTAGTATTTTTTTTAACGCTGAATGAAGTAAATGTGTTGCAGAATGATTGTTAGCAATTAAATGTCGTTTATCTTCATTTATATTTGTTATTACAGAATCCCCTGTTTTAAATGATCCATTTTTCATTATGCCATAGTGTAAGTATATATTATTTATTTCTTTTGTATCTGTTACTTCAAATGTTTTTTCTGAAGCTGTTATTGTACCAGTATCACCTATTTGTCCGCCTTTTTCAGAAAAAAAAGTTGTCTCTTGGGTTATTAAAATGCCTTTTTTATTTATATTTATTTCTTTTTCTTCGTTTTTATCAATTATAATTTTCAGTATTTTAGTTTCTATGTTGTTTTTATCATATCCTAAAAATTTTGTTGGTGTTATATTTTTTATATAAGAAATATCGTCAATTTGTTTTTTCGATTTTAACTTATTTTTTAAAATGTTATTTTCAAGTTCTTTTTTAAAATCGTTTATTTCAAGTTTTATATTTGACTCTTTAGTAAAATTTTCTATTATATCTATAGGTATACCATATGTATCATATAACGTGAATAATGTTTTTCCTGATATATTTTTTTCTTTTTGTGTTATTTTTTTAATGAATTTTTTTCCATTTTTTATTGTATTCTCAAATTTTATTTCTTCATTTCTTATTATATTTTTTTTAATATTTGTATTATCTATTTTTTCATTTTTATTTAAAAAAATATCGACTAAAGTAGATAAACTTGTTTTTATTTTTAATTCTTGTTTTTTAATTATTGATCTACGTAATAGTTTTTTAAGTATATATCCTCTTCCATCATTTGATGGCATTACGTTTTCATTTATTAACATTATTGATGTTTTTATGTGATCTGTTATAATGCGTATATTTGGGTTATCTTCTTTTATATTTATTTTAAATAGATCTATTATGTTTTTTATTTTTTCTGAATAAATATCAGTTTTGAAGCTGTCAAAAACATTTTGTTTTATTGAAGCTATTCGTTCTAGTCCCATTCCGGTATCTATGTTTAGTGTATTTAATTTATTTAATTTTCCATTTTCTTTGTTAAAATTTATAAAAACTAAATTCCATATTTCTAATAGATTTTTGTTTTCGTTACTTTCATTTATGTTATAAAATATTTCACTACAAAATCCGCAAGGACCATTTTCAGCCATTTGCCAAAAATTTGTATCGTTATCACCTAGTATGATTTTATCTTTTTTAACTTGATTTAACCAGATATTTAAAACATCATCATCATTTTTATTTATTGTTATAAATATTTTATCTTTATTTAGTTCAAGAGTATGTGTTAAAAAGTTAAATGCCAAATTTATTGCTTCTTCTTTTGATACATGCTCAAATCCAAAATTTCCTAGCATTTCAAATGATGTATTATGATGTGGAGTTTTACCTATATTGTCTAAATCGTTGTGTTTTCCACCTAATCTTACACATGGTTGTATTGTTGTTATTCTCGGATATAAATATTTTTCTAAGCCCAAAAATATATTTTTGAATTGTACCATACCAGAATTTGTGAAAAGTAATGATTTGTCATTTTCTATTACAAGTGGCGATGGGTTTAATTCTTTATATTCATGTTTTTTAAAAAAATTTATAAAATTTTTTTTAATTTCATCTGTTTTCATTTTTTGTTTACCGGTGGCCGGATTTGAACCGGCACGGCATTAGCCACTGCCACCTCAAGACAGCGTGTCTACCAATTTCACCACACCGGCTTTTTTATTTTTCTATTATTTTAACTATTTCTTTTTCTTGATTATTTTTTTGCTTATTATTAGTTATGTTTATAAAAATTATTGATAATAACAATAATATAGTAAGTATTATTATTATTTTTTTTATTAATGAATTTGATTCTTTAGAGCTCATAAAATCTATATTATTATTAAATGTTGCTCCAATTTCAGAACCTTTCCCTTTGTTAATTAATATAAATGTAATTAATAATCCGGCCAAAATTATATGAAAAGTTAATAAAAAATTAAGCATATCTTTCTCATATCTTTATTAATCATTTTTTTCTGTTAAATCTTTTCCACTCATAATATCTAATATTTGATTTACATTAATTGTTTCATATTTTATTAATGCATCAGCCATTATATGCAATTTATCTATATTGTCTGTCAATATTTTTGTTGCTCTAAAATAAGCTAATGTTATTATATTTTTTATTTCTTTGTCTATAAGTTTAACAGTTTCTTCTGATATATTTTTATGACGCGTTATTTGATGACCTAAAAACACTTCTTCATCATTTTCAAATAAATTTATAGGCCCTATTTTTTCAGATAATCCCCATTTTACTACCATTTTTCTTGAAATATCTGTGGCGTGTTTTATATCATTTGCTGCCCCAGTTGTTATTTTTTCTTTTCCATATATCAGTTCTTCAGCTACTCTACCACCAAATAAGCTTGTTACTTGACTTTCTAATTGTGTTTTATTATGCAAATATTTATCATTTTTTGGTAAAAAAATAGTTACTCCTAAAGCCATTGTTCTTGGTATTATTGTTACTTTGTAAACTGGATCATGTTCTGGGCTTAAAAGACCTACTATAGTGTGGCCAGCTTCATGATAAGCTATTAATTTTTTTTCTTCTTCTGTTATCATTAGTGATTTCTTTTCTACACCCATTAAGAGTTTGTCTTTTGCTTTTTCTAGTGCTTCCATATTTACCAAAGTTTTATTTATTTTAGCTGTGTATAATGTTGATTCATTTATTAAATTTGCTAAATCAGCTCCTGAAAACCCTGGAGTGCCGCGTGCTATTAGTTCTATGTTAACATCTTTATCTATTGGAACTTTTCTTATATGTACTTTAAGTATGTCTATTCGTCCTTTCAAATCTGGTAAGTTTACAGATATTTGTCTATCGAATCTTCCTGGTCTTAGTAAAGCTGGATCTAATACATCTGGTCTATTTGTTGCAGCTATTATTATTATACCAGTATTGTCTGAAAAGCCATCCATTTCTACTAGCAATTGATTTAAAGTTTGTTCTCTTTCGTCATGGCCTCCACCTAAGCCAGCACCTCTATGCCTGCCTACAGCATCTATCTCATCTATGAAAATTATACATGGTGAATGTTTTTTTGCTTGTTCAAACATATCTCTTACTCTTGATGCTCCTACGCCTACAAACATTTCAACGAAATCTGATCCAGATATTGTGAAAAATGGTACTTTTGCTTCACCAGCTATGGCTTTCGCTAGTAATGTTTTTCCTGTTCCAGGAGGTCCTATTAATAAAATACCTTTTGGTATTTTTCCGCCTAAATTGTAAAATTTAGATGGATTTTTCAAAAATTCTATTAACTCATACGTCTCTTCTTTTGCTTCATCTACGCCAGCAACATCTTTAAATGTTATTTTAATTTTTTCGTCACTTATTAATCTTGCTTTGCTTTTCCCAAAAGACATAGCTCCTTTTCCACCACCTTGTAATTGTCGCATAAAGAATATCCAAATAGCTATAAATATTATTATTGGAAACCAACTTATAAATATGTGTAAAAGAACGCTTTGTTGTTCTGGTTGTTTGCTTTTTATATTTATGTTATATTTGTTTATCCATTCTTCATCTATAGTATATTGATCTAGCATTGTTGGAGCATATGTTGAAAAGTATTCATCATTTTTACTTATACCGTCTATTAATTGCTTGTCAATCATTATTTGTTTTATTTCACCATTTTGTATTTTTTCTATGAATTGTGAATATGTTATTTTTTTTTGATTGGTGTTATTTTGTCCAAAATTACTAAATACAAATATAAGTACAACTCCAATTACTACCCAAAGTATTATATTTTTTATTGTTTTATTCAAAATATTCTCCTTTGTTTATTTGGTTCTGAATTTTATCATATTTAAAAATTTTAATAAAATTATTTTATTTATGCATTTATTATTGCAATTATTTTATATTTTATCACACCATTTGGTAGTTCTAGATTTATAATATTACCTTCTGATTTTTGTAAGAGTGCTCTTGCTAATGGTGATTTTATTGATATTTTATTATTTTTAATATCCGCTTCATCTTCACCAACTATTTTATATTTATATTTTTTATCATCGTGCATATTGATTAATTCAATTATTGATCCAAAATAAATCTTATTATGTTGATGTATTTCTGAACTATTTATAATTTGAGCATTTATTATTTTATTTTCAAGTTCTTGTATTTTTTTTTCTAACAAATATTGTGCTTCTTTAGCAGCATGGTATTCTGCATTTTCTTTTAAATCACCATATTCACGAGCTGTTTTAATATCGTTTATTATTTTTATTCTATCTATTGTTTTTAACTTATTTAATGTTTGTTTTAATTTTTCAAAACCTTCTTGTGTTATTGGGTTTTTTTCCATTTGTTACTCCTAATAAAAAAATTCATTTTTTCTTAATGTTAATATTTCATAACTATTTTCAGTTACTAAAATTGTATGTTCCCATTGTGCAGATAAAGATTTATCTTGAGTTAGTACGGTCCATCCATCTTTAGAAAGTATGGTTTTCCCATCACCTGTTGTTAGTATTGGTTCTATAGTAAAAATCATACCGGTATATATTTTTATTTTATTTTTATCATTTTTATAATGTAATATATACGGATCTTCATGTAAATTTTTTCCTATGCCATGGCCACAATATTCTTTTATTATTTTGTAATTATATTTTTCAGCATGTGATTCTATTGTTTTTCCTATTATGCTTAAGTTTTCATTGTGTTTTATTTTTTTAACCGCATTATATAAACATTCTTGAGTTATTTTAATTAGGTTTTTAGCTTCATTTGAAATATTGCCTATTGTAAACATTTTACTTGTATCGCCATAATATCCATTTTTCATTATCGTTACATCTATGTTTATAATATCACCATTTTTCAATATTTTTTCATTTGGTATTCCGTGACACACTTCTTCGTTAACTGAGATGCATACAGATTTTGGAAATCCATTATAATTTAGTGATGCTGGATATGCTTTTAATTCATTTGTTATATATTTATGACAAATATTATTTATGTGGTTTGTTGTTACACCATCTATTATGTGTTCTTCTATCATTTCCAAAACTTTTGCTGCTAAATTGCAAGCATTTTTAATTTTGTTTATTTCAATTTTTTTTTTAATATAATTTTTCATTTTAATTTCACTTTTTTATTTTTTTTTTGTATCATAGTAATATGAAAAAAAAATTTTTATTTTTTGTTCGAGGATTTTTTTATGAACAATATTCCTATATCAGATTTATTTAATTCTAAGGTTCATTTTGGACATTTAAAACGTTTTGTGTCTCCAAAAATGTTTAAGTATATTTATTGTATGAATAATAAAATTAGTATAATTAATCTTGATTTAACATTAAAAATGTTGAATGAGGCTTTAGTTTTTGTTGGAAATGTTATAAAAAATAATGGAGTTATTTTATTTGTTGGCACTAAAAAACAAGCTAGAAAATTGATTAAAGAATATGCAGAAAAAATGAATATGCCGTATGTTAATTTTCGTTGGTTAGGTGGTTTATTAACAAATTATAAAACTATTAAAAATTCCATAGATAAGTTAAAAGAATTAGAAATTAAATTAAGTTCTAATAATGAAAATAAGTTTACAAAGAAAGAAGGTTTAATTTTAAATAGAAAATTAAATAAATTGAAGTTAAGTTTAGAGGGCATTAGAAATATGGATAAATTACCAGATGTTTTATTCATAATTGATGTTAATTATGAGTCAATAGCATTATTGGAAGCTAATAGATTGTCTATTCCTGTGATAGGAATTGTAGATACTAATAGTAATCCTGACTTGGTTACATATGTTATACCTGGCAATGATGATTCTACAGATGCTATAAAATTTTATTTAGAAACTTTTTATAATTTTATTATTTTCAGTAAAAAGATTTAAGGTATTTTATGTCAGATTTTTTAAATAATGTTAAAAAATTAAGAGAATTAACAGGTATAAGTATAATTGATTGTAAAAAGGCTTTATTAGAGTCAAATAATGATGTTGATTTAGCCGTCATATATTTAAGAAAGAGTGGTGCATCAATAATGGAAAGTAAATCTAATAGACAAGCTAATAATGGTGTAATATCTATTTTTATTGATGAAAGTAAACATGATGGTGTAATGCTAGAAGTTAACTGCGAAACAGACTTTGTGGCTAAATCTTCAGATTTTTTAGATTATGTTGATAAATTATGTAAATATTTTGTTTCTAATGATTTTTTAGGTAAAAATTTTATTATGAATGATGATAAAATAGTTTTAAATAAAGAATTGAATGATTTAAAAATTGATTTAATTTTAAAATTAAGAGAAAACTTAATTTTAAAGCGCGTTGTTAAATTTTTTTCTCAAAGTAATTTTTTATTTAGTTATTTACATTTTGATAATAAACTTGGTGTTATTTTGAATATTGATAAAGATGATAATTTTTTAGCAAAAGAAATTTTAATTCAAATAGCGTCTATGAAGCCCAAATATTTGAATATTTTTAATATTCCAGAAGATGAATTATTATCTGAAAAACAAATATCTTTTGATAAACTTAAAAATAAATATCCAGAAAAAAGTTTAGACTTGTTAACTAAAATGGTTGATGGTCAAATAAATAAATTTTACAGTGATAACGTATTGTTAGAGCAAGATTTTGTTAAAGATAATAAGAAAAAACTTAAACAAGTTATAGCTTCTAGATGTAATATTATTTCTTTTACAACTTTTTGTTTAGGTAATAGTTAGGTATATTTATGTTAAATGATTTTTTTGCACTTATGGAAGATAAGTTAAAAAAAAGTATTGAGCTTTTGAAAATTGAATTTTCTAAAATGGTTCTTAATAAGGTTAATTTTAATTTAGTTAGAGCTTTATTTATTATTTATAATGGAGATAAACTATTTTTTGATGATATTTCTGTTATGACTATTGAATCTGGTAATATTTTATTTATTAAGCCTTTTGAAAAAAATCATATAAATTTGATGTGTAATGAAATTATAAAATTAAAAATGGATTTGAATCCAAGTGTTGTTGGTGATTCTATTAAGGTTGTTTTTCCTATTGTTACCACTGATCGTAGACAATTTTTTTTAAAGAAAGTTAAACAGATAAGTGAAGATACAAAAGTTTCTATGCGTAATATTAGAAAGCATATAACTCAAGATGTTAAATTTTTTTTAAAATCTAATAAAATTTCAGAGGATGATGAAAAAAAATTTTTTTTAAGATTACAAAAGATATTTGATTTATATATAGATACTATAGATGTTATGATAAAAAAAAAAGAAAAAGATTTATTAGGTTAGGTGTTTAGAATTAGTGGGTATTTTTTTATTATTTTATAGTTTTTTTGTTTTATTCAAAATTAAATTTTTTTATTTAAAATATTTGTTTTTTTGTTTATTTGTTGTGGATTTTTTATTTTTATTTTTTATAGAAAGATTTTTATTTTTTGTAGAGAAATTTTTATTTTTTATTTATTTATTTAATTTTTTGTTTTTATTTTTCTTGTTTTTATTTTTTGTTTATTTAATTTTTTATTTTTTATTTTTTAATTGAAAAATTTATGCATATTCCTGTTATGTTAAATGAAGTGCTAAAAGGATTGGATATTATTTCAAATGGCATTTATTTTGATTGTACATTTGGAACAGGTGGACATTCTTTTGTTGTGTCTAAATTTTTGAATAGACATGCTTCTTTAAAAATGATAGATAAAGATTTATCTAACTTTTTTATATTTGGAAAAAAATTTTTTTTTATTAAAAAGAAATTTTTTTTTTATAAATGTGCTTTTGATGAAATTTCAGATATTATTTATGACAATAATTTATTTGGAAAAGTTAATGGTATTTTAGTTGATTTTGGTATATCTAATTATCAATTATTAGATTTTAACAGAGGCTTTGGATTTAAAACAGATGGATTTTTAGATATGCGGTTAGATTTAAATCAAAATATTAGAGCTGTTGATTGGTTTAATTTTGCTAGTTTAGATGAATTGGTGATTGTTTTTAGTTTTATTGATAATTTAAAGCTTTCTAAAGCTATTGTAAGTGAGATTTTATTTTTTAGAAAAAAAAATAAAATAAGAACTTCGGATGATTTTTATAAAATTTTATTTAAAGTTTGTAGTTCTAGTAAAAATTATATGAATTATTTTAATAAAATATATCAAGCAGTAAGAATTTTTATAAATAATGATATGTCTGTTTTGTTTTCATTTTTAAGAAATATTTTCGACTCGCTTAGTTCTTCTGGCGTTTTATTGTTTATTAGCTTTAATTCACTAGAAGATAAGATAATTAAAAATTTTTTCAAAAATAATTCTTTAGTTTTGAAATCTTTCGTTAATTTTATTAAGCCATCTATAGAAGAATTAAATAATAATTATTCTTCTAGAAGTGCTATTATGCGTTTTTTTATAAAAAAATAATTAAGCTATTATTATTTTATTTTTTATATTTTTTTTAAATATGAATTTAAAAACTTTTGTTAAGTCGGAAATCTTTTTAAGATTTGTATTTTTTTTGAATGGGTATATATTTTTTTTATAATTTAGCTTTATGTTTTCTGTTGATACACAATTCACATTTATATTATTTTTGTTAATATTATTCATTAATTCTATTAAAAATTTATTTATACATGATTTTATAGTTAAAAAATCATTTTTTTCAGTCTTTTCTTTATGAATTAAAATTATTATTTTAACATTATTTTTTTGATTAAAAAACATTTTTAATAAATTTACAACATGTTCTATGTCATTTTTCAATGTATTAATAAATTCTTCATTGTTAATATTTTGAAATGTTTTTGCGTATTTAGGTTCTTTAGTATCTATTATTATTTTTTTAATTTCGTTTAAATGTTTTGTAGTTATTTCTAAAAAAATTGATTTTTCTTTTTCATAATTTTTTTCTTCAAGATTAATTGGATATATAATAATTTTATTATTATTTTTCATTATTTTTTCTAAATTAAAAATATTTTTATTAAGTAAAATAATTTTTTCTTTTATATTTTTACTTAAGTTTGTTATTATTTTTTCATTTTCGCTTGATACTATTATACTGTTAATTTTTTTCATATATTTTTTTTTAAAATCTTAAGGTTTTTTTAAAAATTGTGTATTATATAAATACTAATATTAAATATATTGAATATATTTAATATTAAGTATTTTATTGGAGAAAGTAAATGAATAAAAATAATTTAGTTATGTCAAAAGATAGACGTAGTTTTCTTAGAAAAACTTTAGGCGTAAGTGTTGCAGCTGCAGCAGTTTATTTTGCATCTGGCGCTATGAACGTTGTGAAAGCAGCTAGTAAGAAGAAAGTTGTTAGCCATGTAGTTAATCCTGGTGAATTAGATAAATATTATGGTTTTTGGTCTTCAGGGCAATCTGGAGAGGTAAGGGTTCTTGCTGTTCCATCTATGAGAGAACTTAAGTTAATTCCTTGTTTTAATTATGATTGCACTAATGGTTGGGGCATTACTAATTATAGCAAGCAAATATTGAAAGGTTATACTGTTGGAGATACACATCATCTTCATTTATCTTATAACAATGGGACTTATGATGGTAAATTTGGATTTATAAATGATAAATCTACAGGAAGAGTTGCTAGAGTAAGATTAGATGTTATGGAAACAGATGCTATAACAAAAGTTCCATATGCTCAAGGTACACATGGATTATTTACATCTAGACATAAATTAGATGCTGTTTTTTGTAATAGTGAGTTTGCCATTCCATTACCTAATGATGGTAGAGATATAGAAAATCCTGATAAATATGTTGCATTACATACATGCATAGATGCTAAAACAATGAAAGTAAGATGGCAAGTTATGATAGATGGTAATTTGGATTTATGTGCAACAGATTATCAAGGTAAGTATTCAATGGGTACTTGTTATAATTCTGAAGAAGGTGTTTTGTTAGAAGATATGATGTCTGCTGATAGAGATCATTTAACAGTATTTAATTTAGAAAAAATAGAAGAAGCAGTGAATCAAGGTAAGGGTATAAAATTTAAAGAGTCTGATGCTCCTATAATTGATGGTAGAGGTAAAAATCCTTATGTTTTATATATACCTGTGCCAAAAAATCCTCATGGTGTAAATATATCTCCAGATGGCAAATATGCTATATGTTCAGGTAAATTATCACCAACAGCTTCTGTAATATCTATAGAAAAAATTGCAGATGCTTTTGCTGGAAAAATTGCCCCTAAAGATTGTATATTGGCTGAACCTGAATTAGGGTTAGGACCATTACATACAGCTTTTGATGGAAGAGGTAATTGTTATACAACATTATTCTTAGATTCTATGGTTTGTATGTGGAATATAGATAAAGCCATAAAGGGTGATAAAGATTATTTAATTCAAAAATTAGATGTTCATTATCAACCAGGTCATATAAATGCATCTATGAGTGAAACTAAAGATGCTGACGGCAATTATGTTGTTTCTTTGAACAAATTTTCTAAAGATAGATTTTTACCTGTAGGTCCATCATATCCAGATAATGATCAGTTGATAGGTATATCTGAAGGTAGAATGAAATTATTACATGATGGTCCAGTAGCACCTGAACCACATGATGCTTTGATTGTTAATAGATCTTTAATAAAAACAGTGAAAATTTGGAATATAAATGATAGAAAATTTGCTTATGAACGTAAATTAGTCCAAGATTTAGGGTTAGAATTTGGTGCTAATAAAATTGTTAGAAAGGATGATAAAGTTTTTGCAATTATGTCTAGCATAGCTCCAAATTATGGATTAAAAGTTATAGATGTAAATTTAGGTGATGAAGTTACAATTGTTCAAACTAATTTAGATAAAGTTGAAGATTTAACTCATGGATTTTGTTTGAGTGAACATAATTTGAATTTTGGTGTTTCGCCAGGAGAAACTGCATCTGTTACATTTAGAGCAACTAGAAGAGGTGTTTTTTGGTATTATTGCACATGGTTCTGTCATGCATTGCATTTGGAAATGAGAGGAAGATTGTTAGTTCATTAGAATAAAATGATTTTAGCTTTTTTCATTGACAAGTTTTTGAGCCTTATTTTAAAAATAAGGCTCATTTTTTTGCTATTAAGTATATATATTTTTTGTAATGTAAATGCTGCTTATTTATCTTTAGATAATGGTAATATTTCTTGTTTTGAAAGGGATTGTTATTTTAAGCTTGAAAATAATACTAAGCTTTTAGTTAGTTCTAAAGATAATAGAGTTTTAGAGCTTTTTACTGAAGATGTACATGGAAAAGATAAACTTATTAGCTATTTATTTTATACTACGGATATTGTTAGTGTAGTAGCGTATTCCGGTAAGCCTTTAGAAATTTTAATATCATTATCTTTAAATGGAATTATTAATGATTTAAAATTAGTTAAACATAGCGAACCAATTTTATTAACAGGCATTCCTATTGAAAAATTATTGGAAGCTGTTGCATTTTATAAAGGTAAGAATGTTGAAGAAAAATTAGCTATAGGTGAAGACGTTACTGGTGGTGTTAGTATACCTATAATAGCTGGAGCTACAGTTACTTCTTTAATTTTACATGAAACTATTTTAGAGTCTGCTAGAGAAATTGCTTTTAAATTTGGTATTATAGAAAACTCATTTTCTGAAGGCGGATTAAATGATAAATTTAAAAAATATTCTTGGAATGATTTATTATCAATAAAGGCTGTTAAACATTATGCTTTGGATCAGTTTTTAAATGTTGTTAGCAAAAGTGAAAGCGAGAATTTGTTGGTTGATATTTATTTTTCTGATTTAACTCATCAATCTATTGGTAAAAATTTGCTTGGGGTTGATTATTACGATGATTTATTTAATGATTTTGAAGGAAAGTCTGTCATTCTTATATTAAATAATGGAACATGGAGCTTTAAGGGCAGTGGTTTTGTTAGAGGCGGTATTTTTGATAGGTTTAGAATAGAGCAGGATGGTAATATTTTTACTTTTAGAGATAGTGATTTTAAAAATGTTTATAATTTAAATTTAATTGATATAGATGATTACAGAGAAAGTGGTATTTTTGTTATTAATAATTCTAAATATAAACCTTGGAAATCATGGAATTTAATTTTATTATTAAATTATAAAACTTTTTCTATAGAATATAAAATTCCTGAAGTATTTTTAATTGATAAGACTAACAAGATAATTGAACATTGGCATTCTAAAATTTTTAATATATCTTTGCTATGTTCTTTATGGATTTTCGTTGTATTTGTTTTCATATTTAGAGATGTAATTTCTAAAAATAATTTTTACTTATCAATTATTTATAATTTTATTTTGTTATTAGATGTATATATAATAGGCGTTTTATTACGTGGGCAACCATCTGTTGTTAATCTTTATGCAATAAAAAAACTCGATGTTTTTTTATATGATCCATATTTGTGCGTTGGATGGATAATGATTTTATCAACAATACTTATTTGGGGAAAATCTATTTTTTGTGGATGGGTTTGTCCTTTTGGAGCTTTGCAAGAAATTTTGTTTAAAGTTAGATCTCTTATTTTTAATGATCGTAGTTTAGAATTTAGTGATAGGTTTTTTAATAAAATACGTTATTTACGTTATTTAATTTTATTTTTTTTAATTTTTATAGCTATTTATAAGGGCGTTGCTACTGCTGAGTTATATTCAGAAGTTGAACCATTTAAAACTATTTGGAGTGTTGGAATATTTAACAGGCCATGGTATATATCATTTTATACACTTTCATTATTAATAATAAGTGTTTTCATGTATAGGTTTTTTTGCAGAATTTTATGTCCACTTGGTGCGTTTTTATCTGCTTTATCATTTTTAACTATTTTTAGATTGAAAAGAAGAAATTCCTGTGGTGCTTGTCAAAAATGTGGTAAAACTTGTAATTCTAAAGCCATAGGCGATGATGGAAAGATAGACCCTAAAGAATGTTTTGGTTGTTTTACATGTGTTAATAACATGTATAATAATAAAGTTTGTCCACCACTTATTAGTAAAAAAGTTTGGGATAAATATGAGACAGGTGTATGGATAAAATACTAATTTTTATATTTATTTTTTTCTTTTTCAATGTTAGTGCTAATTCAAATAAGCATGTTCATAATTCATATGATTTATTATTAGCACTTACTAATTCTAAAAATGGTGAGTCTATTATTTTAGAGTCTGGCGTATATGTTGGTAATTTTGTTATTAATAAATCTATAAATTTTATTTCTAATGGCAACGTTGTTTTAACGTCTGGTGGTGTTGGCAACATTCTTACAATAGAAAGTTCTAATGTTAATGTTAAGGGGATATTATTTTATAACAGCGGTAAAGATATGTCTGTATCTGATTCGTGTATTTTTATAAATGGTAGTAATGTTAACATTATTAATAACTTTTTTTCTGAATGTGGGTTTTCTTTATGGTCAAATGAATCAACATGTAATTATTTTTTTAATAATATTTTTATAGGTGGATTTGATGATATTTTATCAGATAGAGGTAATACATTACATTTATATAGGAATATTAATTCTGTTATAGCTGATAATTTCATTATTAATGGTAGAGATGGTGTTTATATAACTAATTCCAATGAAGTTTCTATAAATAGAAATATTTTTACTAATGTTAGATTTGGAATACATTATATGTTTAGTAATAAATGTAATGTTGTTTCTAATATAGTATGTGATTCTATGATAGGCATAGCTGTTATGTATTCCAAATATGTTGATTTAATAAATAATTTTGCATATTCTAATGTTACTCATGGATTGTTTTTCAGAGATGTTTTGTACAGTAGAATTTTAAGAAATAAATCTTTGTATAATAAAGATGGTGTTTTATTTGGAGATAGTTATTTTAATGATGTTATTAATAATGACATTATTAAAAATAATGTTGGTATGAAAGTTTATAGTGGTAGTGATGATAATTTGGTTTATGATAATAATTTCATAAGTAATAATTTACAGGTTCAATTTTTAGATAATAGAAAAATTGTTTGGAATTCTAATAGTATAGGTAATTTTTGGTCTAATTATGTTGGATGGGATTTAAATTTTGATGGAATTGGTGATAAAAAGTTTTATGTTACTAATATTAGTGATTGGATTTTATCGTCTTATCCTATTTTAAAAATTATGTTTAATAGTCCAGCATTGGTTTTGTTACAAAAGATAGAAAATCAATTTCCATCTTTTAGAAAGTTTTCTATTATTGATAATTATCCTTTAATGAGGCCAATTATATGGTAAGTGAAAATTCTATAGAATTAAAAAATGTTGAATTTTTTTATAAAAAAAATGTTTTTATTTTAAAAAAATTAAGTGCTAAGATTTTAGGTGGTAGAATAACGGCTTTATTAGGCATAAATGGATCTGGTAAAACTACTTTATTTAAAATTTTGACTGGTTTGTATAATCCTAGTTTTGGGAATTTTTACTATAATAATGTTAATATTAATAATGATACTATTCTTTTTTATAAAAAAGAGTTAGGCTTTATGCCTGAATTTTTGCAATTATATAAAGATATGTATGTTAGAGATGTTTTATGTTTTTTTGCCGAATTAAAGGGATATTATAATATTAATTTTGATGAAATTTTGAGCACTGTTTTTTTATTAGAGCATTCAAATAAAAAAGTAAAAGCGTTATCTAAGGGAATGAAACAGAGATTAAATTTAGCTCAAGCTATTATAGGCAATCCAAAGGTAGTTTTATTTGATGAGCCTTCTAATGGTTTTGATTGCGGTAGCATAACTATGTTTTATAGCATTTTAAGGAAATTAGCAGATAATGGAACCATAGTTTTAATATCTAGTCATCATTTAACTGAAATATATGGTAATGTTGATAATGTGCTTATTTTGTCTAATGGTGTGATTATAAAAGAATTTGATATTAATTCATTTGATTATGATGATAGTTTTTTATTTAAAGAAGTTTATATAAGAATTGAGTTTTTAAATGATGTTATTTTATCTTTATTAAGTAAGCAATTTCCAAAATTTAATGTTAAAAATAATAACATTGTATATGGTAGGGCTAATAATAAATCTATTTTAGATTTAATTTTATTTCTTTTGGATATGCAAATATTTATTAAAGATATTAGAATCGATAATAAAATTTTAGAGGACATGTTGTTAAATTTATCATGAATATTAATAATGCTTATGTAATAGCAAAAAAAGAATTTGGTTTCAATATTAAAAATCATTGGTTTTTGTTGTCATCTGTTATTTTTTGTTTTTTGAATTTTATAATAATTTATTTTGGTGAAATAATTTCTGGTGATTATTCTCAAACGGACATAAGATCTTTGTCTTTATCTATTATACATTTGCAAATGTATCTTATACCGTTATTTTCTTTCATTTTGTCTTATGATGCAATTTTATCAGAAAGGGAATCTGGCGTATTAGATCTTATTTTATCTTATAGAGTAACTTTATTAGAAGTTATGTTTGGCAAACTTTTGGGTAATTGTATTGTTTTTACAATATCATTTTTATTGGGTTTTTTACCTGTATTTTTATATCTTTATTTTTTAGGTATTAAATTTTTAGTTTTATTTAAATTTGTTTTAGTTTCAATTTGGTTAAGTTTTATATTTAATTCTTTTGCTTTGTACGTTTCAAATTCATCAAAAGATAGAACTTTTGTTATTTTATTAAGTATTTTTATTTGGCTATTTTTTATTTTTGTTTATGACATTATTTTTACTTTTTTCGTTGTTTTATTTTATGGTTCTATTTCTAATTATTTTTTGAATTTTTTATTATTTTTCAATCCAGCAGAAATGTTTAGATTAATTTCTATATTTTATTTTATACCAAATGATATTACTGATTTATTTGGAATAAATGTTAGTTCTTTTAATAACTTTTATGTATGTTTATCCATGTTTATTTGGGTTGTGTTTGTTTTTTTTAGTTTTTTATTTTTTTATTTTGAGAAAAAATAAAGAGGAATTTATGGTATCTGATGATGAATTTTTTTTGAAAAGTAAATCTTATAAATATTTTAGCGCTGAAATGAAAGAAAATAAAATAATTAGAGATACTTTAATTGCATTTGAGGAAGTTTTAAATATTAAAAAAAATATTAGAAGTATTTATAATACAGATGATCCAGAAAAAGTTAATATGCTTATTGGCACAACTGTTAATGGTGTTATCGTAACAAAAAAAGATTTTGATTATGTTTTGCTAATTTATAATACTTATAATGGTTTATATGATAAATGTAAAAAATTGTTAAGTGATGGTGTAACAGATATATGAGAATTTTCTATTTTTTAATTTTTTTGTGTATTTTATTTTTTTTAAATTTTTTTTTATTTAAGAAAGGACCGTATGATTCAAAACCACATGATTTATCAAGAAGTGAAATATGCGCAAATGATAGCATGATTATAGTTAATTATAATGGGCCAAAAGCGCAAATTGTGTGGAAAGATAGTAAAAGGTCATTTTATTGTGAAGTTAGAGAAGCTTTTTATGATAGCTTAGATAGAGTTAGAGGTAAACAGGTTTTAGCGTTTTATGTTCAGGATTTTTCTAATATAGAATGGGGTTCTTATGTAGATAAGTGGATTTTAGCATCAGATGCGTTTTATGTAATAGATAGTAATAAGGATGGAGCTATGGGTTTAACATATGTTCCTTTTAGTAATTATGAGTTTGCCAATATTTTTTTTAATTTATATGGTGGTAAAATAGTTAAATTTAGTGATATAGATACTAATGTATTGTCTATAAGTAGTAATTTGTTAAAAAACAGGGCTATTAATTGACTTAATTTATGCAAAATTCTATTTTTTTGGATGATATTTTGAAATTTAAAGATAGATTGAAAAAATTAATGGTGTATCTTTGAATATGATAGTTTGTTAGTACGTTTTAATGAAATTAATTCTTTATTAAGCAACAAAGATTATTCTTTTGAATCTTTTTTGGATTATGATAAGATTTTAATAGAAAAATCTATCTTATTAAAAAAAATAAGTAAGTGTGATTATTTTTTTAATGAACTTACTGATATTTTAGATTTTTATAATTTATGTAAATCCGATCAGGATTTAGATTTATTGAATAATTTGTTATTTAATTTTAAAAAAATAGAGAGTGAATTTTTAGATTTTGAAAAAGAAATTATTTTTATTTCAGATAGAGATCATATGGATGCATTTTTAGAAATTAATTCCGGGTCAGGTGGTGTGGATGCTCAAGATTGGTGTAGTATTTTATTAAAAATGTATACTTCTTGGGTTAATAAAAATGGTTTTTCATATATTATAGATGCTATATCATATGGTGATATTTCTGGTATAAAAAATGTTTCTATAAGAATTATTGGTAAATATGCTTTTGGATTTTTAAAAGGTGAAAGTGGCGTTCATAGATTAGTTAGAAAATCTCCGTTTGATTCTAATAATAAAAGACATACATCATTTTCTTCTGTGTTTGTTTATCCTATTTTAGAATGTGATTCTAGTGTGAAAATTTTTGATTGTGATCTTAAAATAGAAACTTTTAGGTCTAGTGGTGCTGGAGGACAACATGTTAATACAACTGATTCTGCTGTTAGAATGACACATTTACCAACAAAACTTGTGGTTCAATGTCAGTCTGAAAGATCTCAGCATAAAAATAAAGCACAAGCGCTTAAACAATTGCATTCTAAACTTAAAGAATATTATTTTTTAGAAGAAAAAAAAAATAAAGAAGCATGTGAAAAAAATAAGTTGTCTATATCTTGGGGTAATCAAATAAGGTCTTATTTTTTTGATAAATGTATTATTAAGGATTTAAGAACTAATTTGGAAATTTATAATGTTGATTTGGTTTTAAATGGATATTTAGATCCATTTATTTATTCTTTGTTTTATTTTAAATAGTTTTGTTTATGGAAGTAAAAAGTTTTTGTGAAAAAAAAAATATTTGTAATTATCCTAATAAAATAAAAAAACGTTTAATTATAAGTAAATTGTTTATTATTTTTTCTAGAAAAGAATTTGATGAAAAATTTTTAAATGAAAAAATTTTTTCTATTTGTGGTAGAGTTTTTAGAAAAAGAGTTATGGGTAAAGCTTCTTTTTTAGAGTTGAGAGATTTTTCTGGTAATATTCAACTATATTTAAGTTCTTATGTTTTACAATCTTATTATGAAATTATGTATAATTTAAATTTAGGCGATTTAATACATGTAGAGGGAAAATTATTTAGAACTCATAGTGGAGAAATTTCTATTAAAGTTTTGTTTTTCAATGTTTTATCTAAAAATTTTAAGTCGTTTCCTGATAAATGGGAAGGATTGGTTGATAAAGAACTTTGTTATAGATATAGATATTTAGATTTAATGGTTAATGATGAATCAAAGAAGAAATTTATTATTAGATCTAAGATTTTATATTTAATAAGACAATTTTTTTATAAACGTGATTATTTAGAAGTTGAAACTCCAATAATGCAAAGTATTATAGGAGGAGCTGATGCAAAACCATTTGAAACGTATCATAATTATTTGGGAAATAAATTATATTTAAGAGTTTCGCCTGAATTGTATTTAAAAAGATTGATAGTTGGAGGATTCGAAAAGGTTTTTGAAATAGGTAAAAGTTTTAGAAATGAAGGTATTTCCGTTAAACATAATCCAGAATTTACTATGATAGAGTTTTATCAAGCGTATTCTAATTATAAAGATTTAATCCTTTTAACTCAGAATTTATTTAAGTATGTGGCATTTTCTTTAACCGGAAAATTGTTTATTGAATATAACAATTTTTTAATAGATTTTTCTAAAAAATTTGATCAAATTAGTTTTTTTGATTCAATTGTTAAATATTCTGGTATTTCTTTAAAAGATTTAAATGATTTTAATTTTTTAATTGTTTTTTTTAAAGAAAAAAATATAGATTTCGATGAAAAATTTAGCATTAGTGATTTTCATGTTAAGTTGTTCGATGTTTTTGTTGAAAAAAATTTATTTTTTCCTACATTTATTTTATATTATCCTATAGAAATTTCTCCTTTAGCTAGATGCAAAGATGATAGCTCTTTATTAGTTGAGCGATTTGAATTATATATTTGTGGTAAAGAAATTGCAAATGGTTTTTCAGAGCTTAATGATCCTACAGATCAATCTAATAGATTTTTAAAGCAATTAGCATTAAATGATGATGTTAATTTAAAATATGATGCAGATTATATAAATTCTTTGATGTATGGATTACCACCTACAGCTGGGGAAGGCATAGGTATAGATAGATTAGTTATGTTATTTACTAATTCTTTATCTATTAAAGATGTTTTATTCTTCCCTTTAATGAGGCATAAATAAATTATGAATGAATTTGATAAAAAAGAATTTTCTTTGTTTTTTTTGAATTGTAGACGTGGAATGTTAGAATTGGATGTTATTTTATTAAATTTTTTAGACGTTAGATATTATGATTTAGATCTACAATTTAAAAAAAATTTTTATGATTTTTTGCTTGAATCTGACAATAATTTGTATTCTTGGTTAGTGAAAAAAAATCACACTAATACTTTAAAATTTTATAACGTAATTGAAAAAATTATTATTACCACAAATATGTTTGATTTTCATTGAAATGATTTGTGTTTATTAGCATTTTTTTTAAATTTTGTTTTTTGCTTTCAATAATTTCTTTTATTATTTTTAATTTTTTGTTATTTATTATTTTTAATTTTTTGTTATATTTTTTTTCAATTATTATTATACCGTTTTTATTTTTTGTAATGTCATTTTTTTTTATGTTAGTTAGTGTATAGTTTTTTTTACATTTTGCTGATGTGAAAACTATTTTTTCTTGTCCTATACTTTTTATATTTTTTTCCTTATTTTTAATAAGTTTTTTAATTTTGAACGTTTTGTATTTATTTATTAAATCTTTTTTGTATGTTTTTTTATTTAACTTTTGTTTAATTATATTTATTTTTTTTATTAAAAAATTTCCATGTTTAGTTAGTAGAGATATTGTTTTTTCGTTTTTATTTATTAATTTTAATATTTTTTCATTTATATCATTTTGATACACTAAAATATATTTATTTGTTTTATTATTTACATTTTCATATAGTATTTTATATATTGTGGCTATTTTATAGTTTTCTATATGTTTTTTTTCAAATGTTATAAAATCTTTTTTAATTTTTGTATTTTGTATTAATTTTTTTTTTGATATTAATTTGTATTTATTTTTTTCTAAATATGTGTATGTGTGTGGTAAATTATGTGTTTTAATATTTTCATTTTCATATTTTTTTTTTAATTTAGTTATTTTTGCATTTTCTGATAACGTTTTAATATGTTTTTGTAGTGTATTTTCACTTATTTTTTGTTTTTCTAAATATTTTTTGTATTTTTCTTCTGAAAAATTACCATTGTTTTGAAAAATTTTTGACTTTTTTATTAAATACACAAGTTCTTTTTTTTCACATGTAATGGCTGTTTTTTTAAATTTAATATTTGATGTTATATGTTCTATTAATTTTTTTTCTAGGATTGAATTTACATTTTCTATTTTTGTTAATGATGGGTATATGTTTTTTATTTTGTTTAATATATTTTCTATTTCGTTTTTTGTTATTATAAAAGAGTCTATTTTATTAATATTTTTTTTTTCTTTTTGAATTGGGTTCGTTATCGTTGTGATTGCTAGTGATAATGATAATAATGTTATTATTATCCATGTTGTTATGCTTTTTATATTCATTTTTGTTTTTTTTTTTTCGAAGCGGACGGGATTTGAACCCGTGATCTTCGGCGTGACAGGCCGATGTTCTAGCCAACTGAACTACCGCTCCATTTCTATTAATAATTGGGTACTGAGGGACTCGAACCCACGACCCTCGCCGTGTAAAGGCGGCGCTCTACCAACTGAGCTAAGCACCCATATATAAATTATATTTATATTTTTTTTTTGTCAATAATTATTTACTCAAAGTTGTTAAAAGTTTATTATTTTTATGTAATTCTGATATTATATCTGCTCCACCTATTAATTTTTCTTTGTGAAAAAGTTGTGGAAATGTTGGCCATTTTGAATATTTGGGTAAATTTTGTCTTATATCTTGATTTTCCAACACATCTACGTATGCGTAATTTATTTTTAATTCATTTAATATATGAATTGCTTGCGCCGAGAAACCACACATTGGATTTTCTGGTGTGCCTTTTATATAAATTATTGTTTTATTATTTTTAATTTGTTTTTCTATGGTTTGAATTATTTCTGACATACTATTTTGAATATAATTTTAATTTATTTTAAAAAAAAAAAATTTAAATATCAATTGCTTTTTTTAAAGTATTTATTGTATATTTATGTAAGTGTTATTTTTTTATTTTTTTTAAATGTCTGAAAGATTTTTTTTAACCTCTGCTTTACCTTATGCTAATGGTGCTCTACATATGGGGCATATTATGGAATTTATTCAGGTAGATATATTTTCTAGATATAATAAACTTGTTAATAATTTTTGTGTCTATGTTTCTGGCGATGATTGTCATGGCACGCCTATTATGCTTAAATCTATTAATGAAAAAATGTCTATTAATTTTTTATTAAATTTTTATAGATTATTACATTTAAAAGATCTGTATAATATTCGTATTGATTTTGATTGTTTTCATTATACACATTCTTATGAAAATGAATTTTTTTCTAGACGTTTTTTTAATATTTTGAAATTTAATGATTTTATATTTGAGTCTAATGTCCTACAATTGTACGATGATGAAAAGAAAATTTTTTTACCAGATAGATACGTTAAGGGTGTGTGTCCTAAGTGTTATTCTAGTGATCAGTTTGGTGATGTTTGTGAAAAGTGTAGTTTTAAATACGATGCTACAGATTTAATAGACCCAATTTCTATTTTAAGTGGATGTAAACCAAGTAAAATTTTTTCTAATCATTATTTTTTTAATTTAGAAAAATTTAGATTTTTTTTAGAAACTTGGATTTCAAAATTGTCTCAAAAAAATGTTGTAAATAAGTTATTAGAATGGTTTAATTCTGGATTGCTTGCCTGGAATATATCTCGTGATATACCATATTTTGGATTTAAAATTCCTTGTGATTATTATAAGTTTTTTTATGTTTGGCTTGATGCTCCAATTGGATATTTTTCTTCACTTTATAATTATTGTTTAAATAATAACTTACAATTTAATATTTTTTTATTGCCTGAATCAGAGTATAAATTTGTTCATTTTATAGGTAAAGATATTATATATTTTCATACTTTATTTTGGCCTGCTTTTTTAAATGGATGTTTTTTAAATATTCCGTCGGATGTTTTTGTTCATGGTTTTTTGACCATGAATGGTAAAAAAATGTCTAAGTCGTCTGGCACTTTATTTAATGTAGATGATTTTTTTAATTTTTATGAATCAGATTTCATTAGATATTATTTTGCTTCTAAATTAAATGATTCTTTTTTGGATGTTGATTTTAAAATTGAAGATTTTGTAGAAAAAATAAATTCTGATTTAATTTCTAAATTTGTTAATATAGGTAGTAGATGTATAAATATTGTATGTAATAATTTTAATTGTGAATTAGCTTTAGATATTTTGGATAAAAATATGTTTTTAGAGTTTTTAAGTTTTTGGCCAATTATTCAAGATTTGTATTCTAAAAGATTATATTCTAAGGTTATTTCTTTTATTATGAAATATGCCGATTTTATAAATATTTATTTAGATAGAGAAAAACCTTGGCTTTTATTAAAAGATTCTAGTACATTTTATAGAGCAAATGGTGTATGTACTACAGCGTTAAATTTATTTGTTATTTTGCTTTTTTATATTAAGCCAATCCTACCAGATTTGTTAGATAGATTTGCGTATATTTTAAATTTAAATGATATTAATTTTAATTTGATACAAAAACCTATTGTTAATTTTAGTATAAAGAAATATATCCACGTTTACAAAAAAATTGATATTTGTGATATTGTTAAATTTTCATGAATTATGTTTTTTTTATAAATAATAGATGTGTTTTTTGCAATAATTGTTTGGATTGTTGTCCTACACATACAATAAAAAAAAATATTAATGGATATTATTTAATTTTAGATTCTGGATGTGTTGATTGTTTTAAATGTTTTTATATTTGTCCTGTAAATGCTGTAGAATTTTATAAAGTTAAAAGTGATTTAAAAATTAATAAATATGTTTTTAAGGATAGATTGTGTATAAAAAAAACATTGTATAATAAAAATTATACCAGTTATTTTAGAAGTTAATAATTTTTATTTAGTTATTTTTTTTTATCGATAAAATTAAAATAATGATATCTGCATGTAGGAATATATATTTTTTTATTTAAATTTATTTGTTTACCTTGTGTTATTTTTTTACCAAATTTATTTATTCTTGCATTTGCTATGGCTTTTTTTCCGCATTTACATAAAGCTTCTATTTCAAAAATTTTATCTGATAAAGATATTAAATATTTACTTGCTGTAAATAATTTTAATTTAAAATCTGTTTTTAATCCATATGTTATAACATTGATTTTTAGTTTATCCACAATTGTGATGATTTCGTATATTTGTTTTTTTGTTAAGAATTGTACTTCATCTATAAATATGTATTTTGTCATATGTTTATATTTTTCTATGTATTTATATATATTTATTTTATTGTTTATTGGTATTGCTAAGTTTTTTAACCCTACCCTAGATCTTATACAATTTTTTTTATTTTTTAATGTTGATATAAATGTTAATGTATTTATATTTTTTTTAATGCAATTATAATTAAACTGTAGCAGTTGTGTTGTTTTTCCTGCATTCATAGTTGATGTGAAATAATATAATTTAGCCATATTTTCATTAATTTAATATGTTAAATAAAATATTGTGAATGTTTTCTTTAATTTTATTTTTAATGTTTGTTTTTTCGTTTAATTTTATTTCATAAATTTTTGTATTATTTAAATTTTCCATTATATATTCATCGCTTGTTTGTATTTTATCTATTAAATTTAATTTCAAAGCATCTATGCCATACCAATATTCACCGGTAGCTATTTCATCTATATTTATTTGTGATCTATTTTCTTTAACAAAATTTTTGAATAAAAAGTGTGTATTTTCCAATGATTCTATAAATTTTTTTCTGCCTATTTCTGTGTTTTCCCCTATCACACTTAAAGTTTTTTTGTATTTTCCTGATGTATGATATTCTATTTCTATATTATTTTTATTTAACATTTTATTTATATTTGGTATTATCCCTAATACACCTATAGATCCTATTATAGAAAAATGTGATGCTATTATTTTATTTGCAACGCATGCCATCATATATCCTCCACTTGCGGCTATAGTGTCTATAGATATGGTTAAATTTATGTTTTCATTTTTTAATCTTTTTAATTGAGTGGCAGCTAGTCCGTAGTTTGTTACTATACCACCGTTACTTGTTAATTTTATTAGTACTTCGTCAACATATTTTTTATTTAATATAAGTATAGATAGTATGTCTTTTAAATTATTTATATCACTAGCATTAATATCTCCATTGAAATTTAATATAAATAAATTTTTAGTTTTTATTATTTTTTCTTCTTTATTTATGTTTTTAATTATGTTTTTTTTCTCTGTTTTTTTTAATATTTCTGATAAAAACATTTTTTTTAATGTTATATATTTTTTATTTATATTTTTAATTTCAATGTATTTATTATCTTTGTTTTTTATTATAATTAAACAAGTTATTATTGTAAGCAATAATAATATTATTATTGTTATTATTTTTAAAAAAAAAATTGTATAGTCTGTCAATATATTTGCCATTTTAAATCCTATATTTTATTATTTTTTAATGTATATATTAATAATTTATATTTTTTACATACATATTTTATTTTATTTTATTTTTATTAGTGCTATAAAATATGCTATTTTTAAATATGTGTGTTGATTTTATTTTTTAAAGTTGTTATAAATTTTTGATTAATATTTGTATTATTATTATTATTATTATTATTATTAATATTTGTATTATTGTGATTTTTTTCATTTTATGCGTATTTTGTGTTTTTTAATTTTTATTTATTTTTGTTTTTTAAATTTATCTAATTTAAAAGTTGATGATTCTTTTAATAGAAGAATTTATGCTTTTAATAGAGGATTTGATAAATCATTTTTAAATCCTAATTTAACTATTTATATTAAGGTATGTCCATCTGTCTTAGATAAAGGTTTTGAAAATTTTTTTAAAACCATGTCTGAATTTAATAATGTTTGCTTTTTTTTAATTAAATCTAATTGTGATGACATTATAAATAGTTTCCATAGATTTTTTTTAAATTTTTATTTTGGATTTTTAGGATTTTTAGACGTTGCTATGTTTTATAATAAAAATTATATCAATTTTGATTTTCAGGCGTATTTATTTTCATTAGAAAATAAAGATATTATTTATATGATTACACCAATTATTGGCCCAAGTACATTGTATTTTAATTTTGGATTATTAATTTCGCATCTTGTTAATCCATTTTTTTATTTTTTTGATTGTGTGTTTTTTTATTATTTTTTTGAAGTTTTAAATAAGAAAAGTGTTGTTTTTTTTGATGTTAATTTTTTTCATTCTGTTATGTTAGATGGTTATACTTTTTTGAAAGATATATATATTCAAAATCTTGAGTCTGTTTTTAATCTTGATATTGATAGTTTGTTTATTGATCCACCTGATTAATTTAATGAGGTATAGATGTTTTTTGATGTTTTGAGGACTATTTTTGGTTCTAAAAATGATAGAACTTTAAAAAAATATAATAAAATATTATTTAAAGTTAATAATATAGGTCTTGATTTAGTTAATATGTCTGATTGTGATTTAAAAAATAATTTTTTTTCTTTAAAAAGTTCTTTTAAGCAAGTAGATGTATTTGAAGATATATTACCAATGGTTTACGCTATAGTTAGGGAAGTTTCGTTTAGAGTTTTGAAATTAAGGCATTTTGACGTACAAATTTTAGGCGGTATAGCAATTTATGATAATAAAATTATAGAAGTTGCAACAGGAGAAGGTAAAACATTAATAGCTACATTACCTGTATGTTTATTTTCCTTATTTGGAATGTCCATACATGTTGTTACTGTTAATGATTATTTGGCTAAGCGAGATGCTAATTGGATGAAACCAATTTATGATTTTTTAGGTGTTAGTGTAGATGTTTTGATTGCTGGCATGTCAGTTAATGACAAAAAAAATGCTTATAAATCTAATGTTGTTTATGGTACATGTAGTGAATTTGGGTTTGATTATTTAAAAGATAATATAGTTTTAAGTAAAGAAGATAAAGTACAAAACGATTTAACCTATGTTATAATTGATGAAGTTGATTCTATTTTAATTGATGAAGCTAGAACACCACTTATTATTTCTTTGCCAGATAAGTTTGATAGTAAAATTTATTTACATTTAAATAAAATAGCCAAGTTATTGTCTAATAATATTGATTTTTTGTTGGATGAAAAAAATAAGCAAGTTCAATTAACTGAAGAAGGGTTTATTAAATTAGAATTTTTTTTTAAAAAATTTGAATTATTAAGTAATGATTCTATTTTATATGAGATTTCTAATATAAATTTATTGCATGACATTAATTCTGCTTTAAAAGCTATTTATTTTTTAAAAAAAGATGTTGATTATTTAGTTAAAGATGATTTTATTTTGATAATAGATGAACATACGGGTAGAGTTATGGATGGCAGGCGATGGAGTGATGGGTTGCATCAAGCATTGGAAGCAAAAGAAAATGTATCTATAAGGAGTGAAAATCAAGTTTTAGCGTCTATAACTTTTCAAAATTATTTCAGATTATATGAATTTTTGTCTGGTATGACAGGAACTGCATATACAGAGGCGTCTGAATTTAACAATATATATGGATTAGAAGTTGTCGTTATACCTACTAATAAAAAATGCATTAGAGTAGATGAATCTGATTTAATTTTTTTAGAAAAAGATATTAAATTTAAAGCTGTTATAAATGATATAAAGAAAAGTCATTCTTTGGGTAACCCTGTTTTAGTTGGAACTATATCTATAGCCGCATCGGAATTTTTGTCAGATTTGTTAACTAAAATTAATATTAAGCATAATGTTTTAAATGCTAAAAATCATGAATTAGAATCACATATAGTCTCTGAAGCAGGTAGATTCGGTAGTGTTACAATTGCTACTAATATGGCTGGCAGAGGCACAGATATAGTTTTGGGTGGACATGTTTTATCTTTAAAGGGGTGTGATTCTTATGATGCTGTTGTTAAATTAGGCGGATTACGTGTTATAGGTACAGAACGTCATGAATCTAGGCGTATAGATAATCAGTTGAGAGGTAGGTGTGGCAGACAAGGGGATCCTGGTTCTTCACAATTTTATTTATCATTAGAAGATGATTTGGTTCGCATTTTTATTGGTGATAATTTTATTTCATTGATAAGCAAACTTAATATTGCTAAAGATGATGTTATAAGCCATAATTTAATTAGTAAATCTATAGAGAATGCACAAAAAAAAGTAGAAGCGCATAATTTTGAAATTAGAAAACAATTATTGGAATTTGATGACATTTTTAATGAGCAAAGAATTGTATTTTACAATTATAGAAATTTTATTATTTTAAATGATGATATTTCGATTATTTTAAATAGCTTATTTTTAGATGTTATTAACTTGTTTTGTGATAAGTTTTTTTCTTTAGATTTTTTTCAATTTGATGAGCTTGTTAAAAAGTTTAATTTGGAATTTGGATTAAATTTTAAATTTATTGAAAAATATAGTGAAAATTTAGATTTATTTAAATCTAATTTAGTTGATTATTTAAAAAAATGTTATTTTGATAAAAAGATGTTAATTGAGGATAAGATTTTTAATTTTTTTGAAAGAGTATTGTTTTTAAATGTTTTGGATGTTAAATGGAGAGAACATTTATTAAATTTAGATTATTTAAAAAAAGGAATTCATTTGCGTGGTTATGCTAATCAAGATCCTAAACAAGAATATAAAAAAGAATCTTTCTTGTTGTTTGAAGAAATGTTGAAATTAGCTAAGTATGAATTTACATTGCTTTTTTTAAAATTTCCAATTAATAATATTGTTGTTAATGATGAATTGAATTCTGGAGTAGATTTTAATAGTTTAAATTTTAATCATAATTCTGAAAATGGTATTATTGAAAAGAAAAAAATAAAAATTGGTAGAAATTCTTTATGTCATTGTAAATCTGGTAAAAAATATAAACATTGTCATGGTAAGGAGTTTTAGTTTTTTTATGTTTGATGATATTAATAAAGCTATTTTAATAGGGCGTTTAGGAGCAGACCCAGAATTAAGATATATTTCTGATGGTGTCCCTGTTATTTCATTTAGTATTGCTACATCAATTTCTAAAAAAGATTTAAAAACAGGATATTTTTCAAAAAAAACCGAATGGTATAAAGCTGTTTTATATGGTAATTTTGCTGAATCTGCTAAAGATTATTTAAAAAAAGGACATAAGGTTTATATAGAAGGTTCTTTTAGAACAGTTAAGACTAAATCTAAAGAATATGTTGAAATAAATGTTTCCATTCTTAGATTATTAACGTTTGAAACTAAAGTTGAAAAAACTGATAATAATATTTATCAAAATGATATAAATAATAAAGATAATATACCTTTTTAATTTTATGATTAATTTTAATTTGTTAAAATATAATAAAGATTTTGTTATTAAAAATTTTACCAAAAGAGGTTTTGATTTTGATTATAATTTATTTTTTAGTTATTACTATAGAATTAGAGTTTTAAGAACGGAAGTTTATTTGTTACAACGTGAGCATAATTTTATGTCTTATTTAGTTAGTAATTATAAAGATTATTTTTTATTTTTTAGTTTTTTAATTATAAAAATTAAAAAATTAAAAAATATTATCTTTGACAAGAGTGCTAAATTAAAAGTTCTTGATGATGATTTTAATTTATTTTTATCTAACATTCCTAATTTATTACATAATTCAGTACCAATTGGAAAATCGGCTTCAGATAATTTAGAAGTTAGAACTTTTTTAAATGATAATTTTTTATTTAATAAAGATTTGTTTAAAGATTTTGAATCTAATAAATCGTTTTTGGATTTTGATTTGGCCGCCAATATTTCTGGGTCCGGTTTTGTTATTTTGAAAAATGATCTTGCTGAGTTGCATAGAGCAATAGGAAATTATATGTTAGATAAACATATATTTTTACATGGTTATAAAGAGATTTATTCTCCTGTTATAGTAAATGGTAAGTCTATGTATTGTTCTGGACATTTTCCTAAATTTCATGATGATCAATTTAATATTTTAGATTCTGATTTATGGCTTATTCCTACAGCAGAAGTCGTTTTAACAAACTTGGTTTGTAATTCTTATATTAATCACTGTGATTTGCCTTTAAAATTTGTTTCTAAAACATTGTGTTTTAGAAAAGAAAAAGGTAATTATGGATATCTTGTTAAAGGAATAATTAGGCAACATCAATTTGATAAAGTTGAGCTAGTTAATATTGTTGATCCAAATAAGTCTTATGATGCTTTGGATGAACTTGTTTTTCATGCTGAAAGTATATTGCAGGATTTAAATTTGTCTTATAGAGTTTTATCTTTGTGTGGTTCAGATATTGGGTTTACTTCTTCTAAAACATATGATTTAGAAGTTTGGATGCCAAAAAGAAAAATATATTTAGAAGTTTCTTCTTGTAGTAATACTGAAACTTTTCAGTCAAGAAGATTGAATGTAAAATTTATTTTAAAAAATAGAAATTTTTTACCGCATATTTTAAATGGTTCTGGGTTAGCTATTGGTAGAATTTTATTAGCAATTATAGAAAATTATTCTGATTCTTTTGGTAATATTGTTATACCATCTGTTTTAATAAAATATATGAATGGGAAGAAAAATATTAGTTATTAATTTTTGTTATTGCTAGTGCTATTATTATATTTTTTTCGTGAGAGATGCTGGTGTAGATCTTAATATTTTTTTTTTTAATAATAGGTTTGCCTAGTTTCGTATGTTTTATTTTTATTTTTTTAAATGAAAAATTTTTTATGAACCCCGTCCCTAATGATTTTATAAAAGCTTCTTTTAATGAAAATAATTTAGCTATATTTGTTATTTTTTTTTTAGAATTTTTGCATTGATTAATTTCTATATTATTTAGTATTTTTTTTTCAAAAAAATAACCATATTTATTATTTATATTTGTTATTCTTTTTTTTTCTAAAATATCTATTCCTATACCTATTATCATTTTTTATTAACGTTTATTGTTATTTTTATATTTTCTATGTATTTTAATTTTTTAATTAATTTGTTTTTTATATCTGCTATTATTTCATTTATTTTTTTACCATTTTTACCTATTATTATTTTTTTGTGGCTTTGTTTTTTTACTAGTAGCTCTAATATAGTTGTTTTAATATTCTTATTTATTTTGGTATTTAAAATATTTATTTTGGTTGTGTAAGGTATTTCTTTTTCCAATTTATTTAATAATGTTTCGCGTATTGTTTCTGATATAAATGTGTTTAAATTTTTTATTTTTTTATTTTTTTTATTTATATTTACATTTATTATTTTATTTATTTCTGTTATGTTTATGTTTTTTTTGTTTGAGATTGGTATTATTTCTTGTATTGTTTTATATTTTTTTTTAATTTTTTCTATAAATGGTATTAGATATAATTTATTTTTAAATTTATCTATTTTATTAATTAATAAGAATTTTTCTTTTTTTATTTTTTTTGTTAATTCGAGAATAAAAAAATCTTCTGAATTTAAGAAAATTTTATCAATAATTATTAATAATTTAGTTGATTGATTTATTGATTCATAAATTAATTTATTTATATTTTTATCATCATTTTTTATTATTGGGCCTGGGGTATCAATTATAGTTATATTTTTATTTATTTTATTCGTTATACACTGTATAGTAGTATTTTTTTTAGGTGTTGTTATGCTTATTTTTTCTTTGGATAAATTATTTATAAGCGTAGATTTTCCTACATTTGTTTTTCCAAGTATTAATATTGTATTTTTTTTCATTTTATTTTTTTAATTATTCTATCTTTTCTTATTATATAATTATCTAGATCAATGCTACCCCATATTATGATCGCTTTGCCTATTAAATCTTTTTCGTTTACAAAGCCCCAAGCTCTGCTATCTTCACTATTATCTCTGTTATCTCCCATAACAAAAAATGAATTTTTAGGAATTTCTATTTCTATGTCAGTATTATAATTTTCTATATTTTCGTATTTTTGTATGTTATATTCTTTTTGAGGCGTTAAAAATTCTTTATATATAACTGTTTCAATTATAAACATTTTATCTATATCTATATTTTTTGATAACTTTTTGTTTTTAATTTTTATGTTATTAATTTTTAATTTTTTATTCTTATATTCTAGTTTATCACCTTCTATTCCTATTATTCTTTTTATATATTTTTTTTTATTTTTATGAATAAATACTATTATATCACCTTTTTGAGGTTTATTTATATTTAATATTTTTTTATTAATTATAGGTATTTTAATCCCATAACAAAATTTATTTACTAAAATAAAATCACCCGGCAATAATGTTGGGATCATTGACCCTGATGGTATTCTGAATGGTTCAATAATAAAAGATCGTATTATTAATATGGTGATAATTATTAGTATTATATTTTTATGTTTAATCAATTTTTTAATCATATTATTTTTTACTTATATCTAGCATAGCAAAAAATGCATTTTGTGGAATTTCTATGTTTCCAAATTTTTTCATTCTTTTTTTGCCTAATTTTTGTTTTTCTATTAACTTTTTCTTTCTTGATATGTCTCCACCATAACATTTAGCTATAACATTTTTTTTAAGCCCCTTGATTGTTGTTCTAGCTATTATTTTTTTGTCTATTGCTGCTTGTATTTTTATATCAAATAAATGTTTAGGAATAGTTTTTGATAATTTTTCTATCAAGTTTTTTCCAACTGTAAGCGATGTTGTTTTATGTGTTATAAATTCTAATATGTCTATTTTTTTATCATTTAAAAGTATGTTAATTTTTACCAAATCTGATTTTTTATATATTATTTCTGTATAATCCATAGACGAAAATCCATTTGTTAATGTTTGTAATTTGCTAAAAAAAATAAATATTATTTCTGATAATGGTAGTTCGCATTCTATTGATACAGTATCAGTTAAATATGTTGTATTTATTTTTTCACATCTATTTTCTTTACATAGTTCTAAAACTTTCTTTGTATATTGTAGTGGGGTTATTATTGTTGTTAAAGCTATTGGTTCATATATATCTTTTATGAAATTATTATCTGGCATATCTGAAGGATTGTTTATGTATTTTTCTGAATTATTTTTTAATGTTATTTTATATGTTACATTTGGGGGTGTTATTATTATTTTTAGTTCGTATTCTCTTTCTAATCTTTCTTGTATAATTTCTAGATGCAATAATCCTAAAAAACCGCATTTAAATCCGATGCCAAATATTGATGACTTTTGGATTTCGTATTCTAATGATGAATCATTTAGAGCTAATTTTGATAATGATGTTTTTAAATTTTCTAAATCTTCTGACTCTGTTGGGTATATACTTGCATATACTCTTGAATGTATTTTGTTAATTTTTTTTAATTTAATTTCTGACGGGTTTATAGCCGATGTTATTGTGTCACCAATGATTATGTTATTAGGGTTTTTGCAATTTATATTTACAAAACCTATTTCTCCAGCTATTAATTCATTTTTATTTTCTTTTTCTGGAGTAAATATGCCTAATTCTGTAATTTTATATGAAGCTAGATTTGATAAAGTTATTATTTTTTCATCTTTTTTAATTTTACCATTTTTTATTTTTATTAAACATGTTATTCCAGAATAATTATTGAACCAAGAATCAATTATTAAAGCTTGTAGTTTTTCTTCATTATTTTCTTTTGTAGAATATGCATATGTTATTAATTTTTCAATTAATTTTTTTACTCCAGTTCCAGTTTTTGCGCTTATTTCTATTATGTCATCTTCTTCTATTTTTAATAGATTAATTATATTTTGTTTTTGTTTTTTAATATCTACTTTTGCTATATCTATTTTATTTAATGCTATTATTATAGATATTTTTTCATTTATAGCTTTTTTATAATTAGATATTGTTTGAGCTTCTATTCCTTGATTAACATCTATAAGTAATATAGCACATTCACATGCTGCTAAAGCTCTGGATACTTCATAGCCAAAATCAGTATGACCTGGTGTATCTATTAAATTTAATATGTATTCTTTTTCATTTATTTTATATTTTAGTGTAGCACATTGAGATTTTATTGTTATACCTCTTTCTCTTTCTAGTTCCATTGTATCGAGGCTTTGATTTTTTAAACTGTTTATTTTTAATTCTTTTGTTATTTCTATTATTCTATCGGCTAACGTCGATTTCCCGTGATTTATATGCGCTATTATAGAAAAATTTATTATGTTTTTCATATTATTCTTATTTGTTCTTGAAGATTTTTTATATATGTTATATGTGAGTTTAATTCCTGTTTATTTGCTTTTAATATTTCTATATTTTCGTTTAAAGTAAGATCATTAACAATGTTAGATTTTTTATTTTCATAATTTTCTTCATTTTCTGTCATAGCTAAATAAACTTTTGCTAATAATTCTGCGTCTAGTAAAGCACCATGTATTTTTCTTTCTGATAAGCTTATATTGTATCGCATGCATAATGCATCTAAATTATTTTTTTTCCCTGGGTGTAATTTTCTTGCTAATTCTAACGTATCAAAAATTTTAAAATTATGTTTAATGTTTTTAATATCGTGGTTTATTATTTTAAATTCATTATTTATAAAATTTATATCAAATGGAGCGTTGTGTATTATTATTTCATCAGCATCTTTTATGAAATTTAAAAAAATATTTACCACGTTTTTAAACAACGGTTTATCTTTTAAAAATAAATCGGTAAGTCCTGTTATTTTTTTAGCATCATTATCTATTAATCTCTCAGGATTTATATATGCTTGAAACGTATTTTTTGTTATTTTTCTATCTATTATTTCTACACATCCTATTTCTATTATTCTGTGTCCTTGATAGTAAAATAATCCTGTTGTTTCTGTGTCTAAAGATATTTGTCTCATTTTTTTTAATTAAATTTTTTCTATTATTTTATACAAAATAAAATTTTTTTGTAATTATTTTTTTTTATTTGACATTATTTTTTTTACTTTGCATAATTTATTTTGTGTTGGGGTGTAGCCAAGTTGGTAAGGCACAGGGTTTTGATCCCTGCAATACCCAGGTTCGAGTCCTGGCACCCTAGTTTTTTTATTATTAATGGGGTTTTTAATGGATATTGTTGCTGAAATAAGAACTGATGTTGGAAGAAATTGTAATTCTAAATTAAGAAAAAAATTAAAAGTGCCTGCAGTTATTTATTTTTCAGGGTTATCTATTCCTATATTTTTTGATGAGTTTTATTCTACAGATATTATAAGCAATTTTAATCGTGGTAAAAATTTTTTTGATATTTTAATTGGCGATAAAAAATATTCTGTTATTTTAAAAGATTTTTATAACCATCCGTATAAAAATTGTATATTGCATTTTGATTTTCAAAAAGTTGAATTAAATGATGTCATTAATACTAAGGTATTTTTTAAGTTTATTGGAGAAAAAACATCCATTGGCATTAAACATGGTGGTTTTTTAATTAAGCATAAGTTATCACTTGATATTAAATGTGTTAGATCTAAGATGCCAAATTTTATAGAAGTTGATGTTACTGATTTAGGCGTTAACAAGTCTGTGTTTTTATCTGATTTATTTATACCTGATTTTATAAATATTCCTTTATTAAATCGTTTCAAAGGTAGAGTTTTAATAGCAAGTATATTAGGACCTAGAGCAGCAGAACAGAAAGTACTAGAAAAGAAAGTACTAGAAAAGAAAGTACTAGAAACAAAAACAAATAAATGAAGAGAATATTTTTAATAATGTCTTTAAATAATGATGCATCTACATATCATTTTACTAGACATAACATTGGTTCTTGGTGGATTAGATATTTTTGTTATTTGAATAATGTGTCTTTGGTTAAAGATAATAGGTTTTTAATTTATTTTTCTAAAGTTAATTTTTTAAATACAGAGTTATTTTTGATTGAGCCATTTAATTATATTAATTTTTCTGGAAATATTTTATATAATTTTTTATTGTGCAATTCTATACAATATTGTTCTATATTAATTGTTCATGATGATTTAGATTTGAATGTTGGTGATATTAGGTTAAAATCTTTTAGTACTACATCAAGTCATAACGGAGTAAATAGTGTTATTTCATTTTTAAAGTCATCTGATTTTTTTAGACTAAGAATAGGTATAGGTAATAACTTTGCTATTTCGAAAAAAACATATGTTTTATCTGAACCTAGTTATAAAGAAAAGTGCGACATTCTTTTTTCTATAAAGTGTAGTCTTTTTTGTATTGATGATATTTTAAACTTGAATTTTTCTAGTTTTAGAAATAATTTTCTTTTTTTATTTAATTCTGGAGGATTACGTGTCTAAATGTTGTTTTGTTACAGGCAAAAAAGTTTCTTTTGGAAATAATGTTTCTAATTCTAATAGAAAAATTAGAAGAAAATTTTTGCCTAATTTACATAAGCATAGATTTTGGTCTTATGAAAAAGGTTGTTTTATTAAAATAAATCTTTCAAAAAAAGGATTGAGATTTATAAATAAAATTGGAATTGATAATTTTATTAAAAATAATAAAGTTTAATTTTAGGTGTTTTTATGGCAAAAAAAAATAAAATAGTAAAAGTTAGATTAGTTTCAACTAAGTCTAGTCATTTTTACACTACTACTAAGAGCACAAAAATGATTGGCGGCCCAAAAAAAGATGGTAAGCTTTCCGGATTAAAAAAATATGATCCAGTTATAAGAAAACACGTTGAATATGTTGAAAAAAAAATTAGTAAGTAAGTTGTTTTTATTTTTTGTATCTTTTTTATTTTTATTTTGTTCAATTTCTTTTGCTAACGTAGATATTAAGCAAGGTGATGATATAACTAATGAATTTTTATCTAAAATTTATATTGGCATTAGTAAAAATGATGTATTAAAAAATTTTGGCACGCCAGTTTTATTACCAAATTTCGAAGAAGATTGTTTTTGTTATTATTTTTATAGTTTATCTGTAGATAAATCTAGTTGTATAAAATATAGCTATGTTTTAATGTTTTTTGATAAATCTTTGTTAATTTCTTATTATTTTAAAATATAACTTGCATGATTATAGTAACAGATTTAAATAAAAGGATATCTTATAATTATTTTGTTAAATATAAGCATGAAGCAGGCATAGTTCTGTTTGGTTGGGAAGTTAAGTGTATTAGAATTAGTGGTATTAATTTAGTTGGATCTTTTGTTTCTATTAATAATGTTTTAGATGTATTTTTAATTGGGGCTTTTATTAATTCAAATAATTTTGTTTTTAATTATTCTAATATTGATTCTTTAAGAAATAGAAATTTATTATTAAAAAAAAAAGAAATTTTGCATTTGTATAGCGCTTTAAAAATTAAAGGCTATACATTAATACCTTCTAAAGCCTATTGGAAGGGATCTTTTTTAAAAATTGAAATATCATTATGTTTTGGAAAAAAACTTTATGATAAAAGACAAATTTTAAAAACTAGAGAACTTCATAATAATTTAAATGATGGGTTTATAAATTAAGTAGATCTTTTTTAATTTGATTAATATATTTATTTATTTTCAGTATTATTTGTGTTATATTTTTTATCAAGAATTCTATATCTTTTGGTTTTAATAAAATTACACATAATAATAGTATTATCGCTAATTCAGCCATAACTTTTTATTTTTCTTCTTCGTCTTTTTTATTTTCTATTTTCTTTTTATCATCATCTATTTGTTGTAGTCCTCTTCTGAAACTTTTAAAAGCATGACCTAGATCTTCTCCTATATTTCTTAATTTTTTTGTGCCAAATAATACTATTATTATTAAAAATATTAATAGCAATGACATTGGACTTATACTACCGAATCCCATAATATCTCCTTGTAATTATTTCTTTATTTTACTATATTTGAAAAAAAAAATTAATACATATTGTCGAAATTGTTTTATAATAGTATTATCTATTAAATTTTTTCTTTACAGGCATGTTTTATGAGCAGGTTTTTTTATGTGGTTTCTTTATTTTACTTTTTTAATTTTGTTTTTGCAAATAATGAGGAATTTGTTTGTGAAAATATTTCTTATGCTAGAGCTGTAGAAAAAGCTGTTCATGCTGTTGTAAGCATACAAACAGTGCAGGAAATACAGTATACTCCTCATCCGTCTTTTGATGATCCGGTTTTTAAGTTTTTTTTTGGAGAAATACCTCAGGATAATTATGAGAATAAAAGCAATCCATTAAACAAACATTTTCAACAGGGGTTAGGATCTGGAGTTATTGTTGATAAGCTTGGTTATATCTTGACTAATAATCATGTTATAAAAGATTCTAATTCAATATCTGTTAAATTGTATAATGGTTCTTCTAGTGCTGTTGAACTTGTTGGCAGTGATACTAGAACGGATTTAGCTATTTTGAAAATAAAGAAAAAAGAATTGTTAAATAATTTACCTGTTATATCTTTGGGAAATTCTGATATTCTTAGAGTTGGAGATGTTGTTCTAGCTATAGGCAATCCTTTTGGTTTTGATAATACAGTTACGCAAGGAATAGTTAGTGGATTAGGTTCTGTTAGCGCAAGATCAAATGAACAACAAGTGTCTTTTGGTGGTTGGTTAGATAATTTAATACAAACAGATGCTGCTATAAACCCTGGAAATTCTGGTGGAGCACTTATAGATGTTCATGGAAATTTAGTTGGGATTAATTTAGCTATAATTTCTAGATCTGGAGGAAGTCAAGGAATTGGGTTCGCAATACCTATAAATTTAGCAAAAGACATTATGGAACAATTAATAAAAACTGGTCATATAGTTAGGGGTTGGATAGGTGCGCAATTGCAGGATATTAGCAATGAACTTAAATCTCGCTTAGGATATAGTGAAGATTATGGTGTTTATGTTCAAGGAGTTATAAGAAATAGCCCAGCGCAGAAAGCTGGTATTTTACCAGGTGATATTATAGTTAAAATAAATAATATTGATGTTAAATCTGTTAGTGAAGCTGTTAAGCTAGTTGGTTCTTTGCAACCAAATAAGAATTATTCTATAGAAGTTTTTAGAAAATTTAAGTTTTATTCTTTTTCCGTTTTAATAAGTCAAGTTCCTAAAGACCAATAATTTTTAAATATTTTTTTAATTGATATTTTTTTAATTTATTATTATATTATATTTAAATTTTTTTTGGACAATTTTATGAAAAATTTTATTGGTAAAAAGTTTATAGATTTTACTATTCCTGCTGTTATGGCTAATGGATCTATAAATAAAAATTTTAATTTTTATAAAGAAACTGAAAATAAAAATATTTTGATATTTTTTTATCCTATGGATTTTACTTTTGTTTGCCCTTCTGAACTAATAGCTATTAATAATAGAATAAATGATTTTAAATCAAGAAATGTGGAAGTTTTAGGTATATCTGTAGACTCTTGTTATTCACATAATGCTTGGATAAAGACATCTTTAGAAAATGGTGGATTGGGTGGAAGTTTAAATTATGTTTTGCTTTCTGATATAAAAAAAGATATTAGTAGTTATTTGGGGATACTAGATGATATTAGTGGTGTATCATATAGAGCTTCTTTTGTTTTAGATGTATTTAAGACTGTAAGAGTTCAACATATCAATGATTTTCCTATAGGTAGAAATATTGATGAATACGTTAGATTGTTTGATGCCATTTCTTTTTATAATGAATATGGAAATGTTTGTCAAGCTGGATGGGTTAGTGGTAGTTCTGGAATTAAGCCATCTTCTGATGGAATTGGTAGTTTTTTAAAATCTAATTATAAAAATTTATAAACTGAGAGAGTAATATGAGAATACTTTATTTAATTTTTAGTTTTGTTTTGTTTTTTTCATTTTCTTTGTCTGCAGAATCTGGTTCTGGTAAAGACATTTTTGATAGATATTGTACTGTATGTCATTCTCCTGGTATGGCTTCTATGTTTGGGGCTCCAGCAGCACAAGATTTAAGCGCTTGGAACGAAAGAAAAAAACTTGCCTATGATAGAGCAGTGGAAAAAAATAGTATAGTGGCTGATAAACCAAAGGATTGGAATAGTATAAATGAATTGCTTGAAACAGCAAAATCAGGAACGGATAAAGGTATGCCACCAAAAGGTACTTGTAGTGATTGCACAGATGAAAATTTAGTTTCTGTTATTGAATTTATGAGTTCTTCTGAGTAATTTTAATGACATTGATAATTTTTTGTTATTATGTTACAATGAGTCGTTATTAATTTTTTTATAGAATTAAAATGTTATCAAAATCTGATTCATTAAAAATATTTACAGTTGTAACGGTTACTGCTGTGATAGTATTTTTATTTTTGAGTTATGACACTTTAAAAAAAATACCTGATCAAACAAATGAGCAGAATATAACTGAAAGTGTTATAAGAGGTAAAAATATATGGGAAAGTAATAATTGTATGGGATGCCATACAATTTTTGGAGAAGGAGCTTATTACGCACCAGAGTTAACAAAAGTTTATGTTAGACGTAGCGAAGAATTTATTAAAATATTTTTAAAAGATCCTTTAGCTATGTATCCAGGTAAAAGAAAAATGGTTAAATATGATTTTTCTGATGGAGAAATAGATGATTTAATTGCATTTTTAAAGTGGTGTAGTGAGGTTGATTTGAATGGATTCCCTGCAGAACCATATTTGAAAAAACATATTCAACCCGTTGTTTCTGGTAATTTAGCATCAGATATTGCTAAACCAGTTATTTTTGATAAGTTATGTTTAACTTGTCATATTTTAAATGGTAAGGGTAACAGGATAGAACCTGCACCTAATTTAGATGGTATTGGAAATATTCGAGATAAGGCTTTTTTTGAAAAATGGTTGCGTGATCCTAATGCCGTTAAAAAGGGATCGTTAATGCCTAAATTTCCATTATCTGAGTCTACAATTTTAGAATTATCAGAATTTTTATCAAAACAAAAATAATTAGTGGTGTTTTATGAAGTTTAAATCTCAGCAGATAGCATATTATTTTTTTGCTACTTCATTGCTTTTATTAGTTCTACAGTTAGTGTATGGATTAATAATGGCTACAGCTCATTTAGGATATGATGTTTTACATGAAATAATTCCTTTTAATGTTGCCAGAGCTACTCATAACAATTTGCTTGTTGTTTGGTTATTAAGCGGGTTTATGGGCGCAGCTTATTATATCATTCCTGAAGAAGTAGATATGGAATTAGTTTCTTTGCCCTTAGCAGTTGTTCAGTATGTTGCGTTAGTAGTTGTTGGTGTTGTTGCTATAATTGGATTTCATTTAAATTGGTGGGAAGGAAGAAAATTTTTAGAAATACCACGAGCTTTAGATTATTTAGTCGTTATTGATGTTTTGTTGTTTTTGGGTTTAATTGGATTGACTCTTTTAAGGGCAAAAAAAAGAACTACCACAAGTTTAATTTTATTCTTTGGTTTGTTTGCAGCTGCACTTTTGTATTTGCCTGGTATGATTGACACAACAAATCAAACAAATGATTCTTTTTGGAGATGGTGGGTAGTTCATTTGTGGGTTGAAGGTGTTTGGGAATTAATTTTAGGGGCTATGTTAGCTTTTTTATTAATAAAATTAACCGGTGTTGATAGAGAAATTTTAGAGAAATGGTTGTATATAATAATAGGATTAACATTTTTAAGTGGAGTTTTGGGTACAGGACATCATTATTATTGGATTGGTACACCTCAATATTGGTTATTTGTTGGTGGTTTTTTTAGCGCTTTAGAACCTCTTGCTTTTTTAGGTATGACTTTTTACGCATACTATGTTTATAGTAATAGAGTTATAGAACATCCAAATAAAATTGCTTTAACTTGGACTTTAGGATGTGCTGCTATGGCTTTTTTTGGTGCTGGTTTCTTAGGTATGGTTCACACATTACCTGGAATAAATATATATACGCACGGAACGTTTGTAACTGCTATGCATGGACACATGGCTTTTTGGGGTGCTTACGCTATGATAGTTTTTGCTATGATAACTTATACATTACCAATAATTACTAATAGCAAAGCTGTATATTCTCATAAGCTCTCTAAATATGCATTTTGGGCTGCTAATACAGGTATGATTGGTATGGTTTTGTGTTTTGGTGTAATTGGTATTTTGCAAGTTTATTTGGAGCGTATGTTAGATTTAGATTTTTTTGTAGTTAGAGATGAGTTGAAATTTTATTTTGGTTGTTTAATATTTTTTGCTTCATTTTTTATAACCGGTATTTTGTCATTTGTTTTTGTTTTTATAAAATCTGGTTTGCCTAAAGTTGCTAAATTCTCATAATTTTTAAGGTTTATTTATGAAGAAAATTTTTATTTTAATTTTTAGTGTATTTTTTTATTTTAGCTTTTTCAATGTTTCTTTTAGTAAAGATTTGGTACGTATAGATGCAATTACTACTTTTGCACCAGATGTACCTCCTCCTATAAAAAGAAATTATCCTGCTAATGTTGTTGTTAAATTCGAAACAATTGAATTAACTAAAGAATTAGATGATGGTGTAAGATATCATTTTTGGACTTTTGATGGTTCTGTTCCAGGTAAATTTATTAGGGTTAGACAAGATGATATAGTTGAATTTACTTTACATAATAATAAGAATAGTAAAGTACCTCATAATATAGATTTACACTCAGTTACCGGTCCTGGTGGTGGCGCTGCTGTTTCTAATACTTCTCCTGGTCGTACTTCTGTTTTTTCTTTTAAAGCTTTAAATCCAGGCCTGTATATATATCATTGCGCAACACCTCCAGTTCCTTTACATATTGCTAATGGAATGTATGGATTAATGTTAGTTGAACCTTATAAAGGTTTATCTAAAGCTGATAAAGAATTTTATATAGTTCAATCTGAGTTTTATACAGATAATCTTTTCGGTCAAAAAGGACTTCATGGATTTAGTCAAGAAAGAGCTGTAATGGAGTTTCCTGAATATGTTGTTTTTAATGGTAGAGTTGGCTCTCTTGTTGATAATAAAGCGTTGGTTGCAAATGTTGGAGATTATGTAAGAATATTTTTTGGCAATGGTGGTCCTAATTTAGTTTCTTCTTTTCATGTAATTGGACTTATTTTTGATAAAGTTTATACTGAAGCTGGAAGTGTACCTAATTTAAATGTTCAAACTACTTTAGTTCCTGCTGGTGGAGCAACTATGGTTGAATTTGGATTAAAAGTTCCTGGCAATTATGTTTTAGTAGATCATTCTATTTTCAGAGCATTTAATAAAGGTGCTGTTGGAATATTGAAGGTTATTGGTAAGGAAAATAAGGAAATTTATTCTGATAAGGGTAAATTCTAGAAATGTTATGAACTCCATATGTAAATTTTTATTTTTAAATCTCTTTTTACTTATTTTTTGTAACGAATGTTTTTGTAGATGTATGGTGTTCATTCCAAATGGTAATTATGTTCCTTTATTTAGAAATTCAAATTTGGATTATTTAGAGCATGAAGTTGATAGTTTTTATTTAGATAAATATCAAGTTACTAATTTTGATTATCTTATTTTTGTTTTAAATAATCCTTTTTGGGATACTTTGACTAAAAAAGATATTTTGGTTGATGATTCATATTTAAATTATTGGAGTAATATAGATAATTTTGTAATTTATGCTGATAAACCAGTTGTTAATGTGTCATGGTTTTCTTCTGATGCTTTTTGTAATTTTTATGATTCTAGATTGCCTAGTGTAGATGAATGGGAATACGTTGGTTCTGTTGGAGCTAAAACTATAAATGGTAAAAGTGAACCTGGATATTTTAATTTGTTAAGTTTGTATATTAATTCTAGTTTAAATGATATATCAACAGTTTTTGATATGCCATGTAATTTTTTTGGTGCATGTGGTATACATTTTTTTTTATGGGAATGGGTACATGATTTTAATAGTGTTATATTAATTAATACTGATGCTGAAGGTGGAGGATTAGAGGAACTATTATACTGTGGAGCTACATCTACTAATGCTATTGATCCTGCAGATTATATAGCTTTTTTAAGATTTGCTTTTAGAAATACTTTAGATGCTAATTATACTATGATTAAATTGGGGTTTAGATGTGCTAAAGATAAATAAATTTTTTTTGTTTTTATTTTTTTTGACGTTTTCTTTTTCTGTGTTTTCTTTTTCTGGTAATTCTATTTATAATTTGAATTCTAGGTTAATAAATTATAATGGTGAAATTCTTGATTTTCCAAAGTTTAGTGGTAAAATTCAGGTTTTTTCTATGATTTACACAAGATGCAAAACAGTTTGTCCTGTTATAATATCAAATATGAAAGCAATAGAAAAATTGTTATCAGAAGATTTAAAATATGATGTTAATTTTTTATTAATTTCTTTAGATCCAGATAGAGATTCTGTGGATGTTTTAAAGAAGTTTTTTAATGAAAAAAAGTTTGGTCCTGATAGATGGAATTTATGTAAGACCAATAAGAGCGAAACATTAAGAATAGCATTGGCTACGGGAATAAAGTATAAGAAAGAAAAGAATGATGAATATACGCATTCTAATGTTATAGTAATTTTAGATAAAGAGGGTGTAATACGTTTACATCATCCTGGCTTAGATAAGAATTATGATGGTGTTATAGATTTAATTAAATCACTTAAATAAAAAATTATATTGAATTGAATATTTTTATTATTTTGGTATAAATTTTTGATTTATCATCAATCTTATAACAATTTTGTTTTTTCATTGTTTTAATAAAAAGATCATTATTTTTATTATTTATAAGAAGTGTTTTTATATATATTTTTTGTTTATTTGCTTCTGTAATTACTTTTTTAATATCACTTAATCCATATAGACCTTCGTATTCGTCATAATCCGTTGGTGTTCCATCGCTTAATAATATTATTATTTTTTTTTCTGTTTTTATTTTTTTAAGCAGTGTTATGGAATGTCTTAAAGCTGGGCCTATTCTTGTGTAACCATTTGGTTTTATATTTAATAATGTATATTTTTTCTTAATCCATTGTTCGTTTATGTCTTTTATAATTAAATACCTGCAATCATATCGTGTGTTACTATGAAATGTTGATATTATAAATTTACTTGTAGTATTATTTATACCTTCTGCTATTATATATGCTATAGTTTTTAGTTTTTCTAAAGTTTGCGTTTCGTTATAAAAACTTTCTGTTGATAAACTTGAATCTATTAGTATTAGCACTGCTGTGTCTTTACTTTTTTTATTTTTTTGTATATATACTTTATTATAAATATTGCAATATACTTCTTGGTAATTATCAACGATTGAATCTATATCTATATCATACCCAGTTATTTTTTTTTTGTTTATACTACTTTTATTTAAAATTAATTTAAAATATTTTTTAAATAGTTTTATCTCTGTCTTTATATTTTCATTTATTTTAAACGTTTCTTTATTTTTTGAGTGTAAGTTTTTTATGAACAGGTGACACCAATTATTTTTATATGTATTTTGTGTGTGATCCCATTCTTTATATGTTAATTTTTTATTGTTAGAATAATTATTTTGTGTTGTTATAGTTTTTATTATATTAGATTTTACCAATAAACTTATTGAATGATCTGCATTTGTTGTTGAAGAATTTTTATTTTTATTTTCCGAAATGCTTGTGCTTTTGTCTGTGTTTTTATTATTGTTATTATACTTATCATGTGTTTTTTTATAATCGAATATTGCTTGTATATTGTTTTGTTTTTTAATGTTATTTATTTTATTTATTATTAATGATTTATTTGATGATTTTTGTTTTTTAATTTTATTTTGTTTTATTTGTTTAATTATTTTATTTATTTTAATATCTTTTTTTGTATAAATGTATCCCCATAATAAATAAAAAGTTGGTTCTTGATAATTTTTGTGTATTTTTGTTAATTTATTATATAGGTAAGTGGTTTTTTCTGTTATATTTTTTTCTTCAATATTTAATGTATTTTCTATTTCAAATAACCATATTTTTTCTTCTTTATTTAGTATTAAATTTTCTTTAATTTTTTCATATGTTAATTTTTTAATTATTATTTCTATTAGCAAACATCTTTCATTTAATTTAGTTATGTTTCTGCGCGTTTTATTTACTATTGGATATATTTTTTTTAATATTTTTTTAATATTTTTGTAATGTTGAGTTAATTTTTTATTTATTGTTTTAATAGTTATTAATGAAAATAATATTTTATAATCTATATTTTCTTTATTATTTCTAATATATAAATTAAGTTTTTTTGATATTATAGAAAATAATATCTTGTATATATAGCAGTATTTATTTAATTGTTTTTTTTGTATTAAGCATATTTTTTTTGGTAAAATTATATTTTTTTCATAGTAACTGCCTGTCTCATCATGTGATTGTAAGATTGTTATTTCTTCATTTGCAAACGCTGAAGCCAGTATTTTAAATATTTTAATATTTTTTTTTAAAATAATTGCATTTTTGTCTTTTGTCATATCATATTATTAAATTCATTATATCTTTTAAACTTATTTGTGTTTCTTGATCATCTGTTAAAACTTGTATTATACCTGTTATGTAAGATGTTTTAATATCTATGCCAGACTTTATTAATTTAGCAGTATTGATCAATAATCTAGTTGAAACTGTTTCTAATAGGTCTAAATTTTGTAAATTTCTAAGTTTTTTTGCGTATCTAGATAGTTTTTCTGCTATATTTTTGTTTATACCTGTCTCGCAATGTATAATTTCAGATTCTATATTTTCAGGTGGGTAATTAAATTGTAAAGTTATGAATCGTTGTTTAGTAGAAGTTTTTAAATCTTTAATTTTGTTTTGATATTCTGGATTGTAGCTTGCTACTAGCATGAAATTGTTGTGTGCTTTAATTTTTTCATTTTTTTTATCTAAATATAATTCTCTTCTATGATCTGCTAGAGGATGTATTACAACTATAACATCTTCTTTTGCTTCAGATATTTCATCTAAATATAATATACATCCGTTTTTCACAGCAGTTGTTGCTGGCCCATCTTGCCATACAGTATTACCTGATTGTATTATGTATCTTCCTTGAAGATCAACAGCAGATGTTTCTTCATTACAAGCTACTTGAATTATTTCTAAATTTAATTCTTTTGCCATTTTTTCAACAAATCGTGATTTACCACATCCTGTAGGCCCTTTTATCATTAAAGGTATTTTTTCTTCAAAGGTGTTTTTAAATATATTTTTTTCGTTATTTATTTCTTTGTAGTACATTTTTATTTTTATTTTTATTTTATTATTTTTTTTAAACTTTATCTATTTTATTTTGATTAATTTTTTTATTTTGTATTGATCAAATGTACTTTTTTGTTATAAAATAAATATATTATTATTAATAATAATGATAATTATTTATTATTTTTTATATGGTGAAACGTGAAAAGTAAACATATATTTTTAAATTTATTTTTTATAAAATTTCCTATTACTGCTATGACATCTATAGTTCATAGAGTAACTGGACTTTTTTTATTTTTGTGTATACCGATATTTTTATATTTTTTGAAAATTTCTTTAGCTTCGGAAAGTTCTTTTTTGTTAGCTAAAAATCTTTTTGATTCTTTTTATATAAAGTTTTTTCTTTTTATTTTTTTATCTTCATTTATTTATCATTTTATTATGGGGGTAAAACATATTATTATGGACCTTGGTTATTTTGAAGGTAAAACTTCTAGTAGTAATTTTTCATTATTTGCTTTAATTTTATCTGTATTGTTAATTTTTTTGAGTGTTTTAGTATGATTATATTAAGTAATTCTGGAATGAAAAGTGGGTTAAGAGAATGGATTTTACAGCGTTTTACTGCAATATATATAGGTTTTTATTTTTTGTTTTTATTTTTTTCGTTAAAGCTTAATGGAGAGGTTAATTATTTAGTTTTTTCTAATTTATTTTCTTGTTTTTATTTTAAGGTTTTTTCTATTTTATTTGTGTTTAGTTTAGTTTTACATTCAAGTATTGGAATAGGAATTATTGTTACAGATTATATAAAAGGAACTTTTTCAAGGGTGTTTTTAGATTTTTTAATTAATTTTGTTTTATTATCTTATGTATTTTTTATAATGCAGATTCTTTGGGGTTTTAAATGAATATACCAGAACATTCTTTTGATGCGGTTGTTATTGGAGCTGGAGGAGCTGGAATGAGAGCTTCATTGCAATTAGCTAAAGCTGGATTTAAGGTAGCGCTTGTTTCTAAAGTTTTTCCTACTAGATCGCATACTGTTTCTGCTCAAGGTGGAATAACTGCTGCTTTGGGTAATGTTGATGATGATAATTGGTTATGGCATATGTTTGATACAATTAAAGGTTCTGACTATATTGGTGATCAAAATTGTATTGAATATATGTGTAGAAATGGTAGAGAAGTAGTTTATGAATTGGAACATATGGGGTTACCATTTTCTAGATTAGAAAATGGTAAAATTTATCAAAGACCTTTTGGTGGCCAATCTAAGGATTTTGGTAAGGGCGGTCAAGCAACTAGAACATCAGCAGCAGCAGATAGAACAGGACATGCTTTATTGCATACTTTATATCAACAAAATTTGAAGCATAATACTATATTTTTTAACGAGTGGTATACTTTAGATTTAGTAAAAAGTGATAGTGGTTCTATAGTTGGTGTTATTGCCATTTGTATTGAAACCGGTGAATTAAGTTTTTTACGTGGAAAATCTGTTATATTAGCTACTGGCGGCAGTGGTCAAATATTTCAATCAACAACTAACGCTATTATAAACACTGGGGATGGTATTGGTATGGTTTTAAGAGCTGGATTTCCTATTCAAGACATGGAAATGTGGCAATTTCATCCAACAGGCATTGCTGGGTCAGGTGTTTTAGTAACTGAAGGTTGTAGAGGCGAAGGTGGTTATTTGGTAAATTGTAATGGCGAAAGATTTATGGAACGTTACGCACCAAATGCAAAAGATTTAGCTTCTAGAGATGTTGTTGCTAGATCCATGTCCTTAGAAATAAGAGAAGGTCGTGGGTGTGGAATTAGAAAAGATCATGTATTTTTAAAACTTGATCATTTAGGGGAAGATGTTATAAAGACATTTTTACCGGGAATAAGAGAGTTGTCTATAACTTTTGCAAATTCGGATCCAATTAAGACGCCTATACCTGTTGTACCTACATGTCATTATATGATGGGTGGTGTACCAACAAATATGTTTGGGCAGGTTATAACTGTTGATTCTAATGGCGTTGATAAAATTGTTAATGGGTTATACGCAGTTGGAGAATGCGCTTGTGTGTCAGTGCATGGCGCAAATAGATTGGGCGGAAATTCATTGTTAGATTTAATTGTTTTTGGTAGAGCTGCAGGTGATCATTTTATAAGTAATTATAATAATATTGATTCAGAAACTTTGATTAAACCATCTAATGTTGAAAAAGCTGCCAGTAGATTTTTTAAACTTGAAAATAGTAGAGGAACATTACAAGCAGCTAAAATACGTTCTGAAATGAAAAAGGTTATGCAAGCTGATTTTGGTGTTTTTAGGACTGGAAAATTCATGGAAAAAGGGTTGAAAAAGATTTTATCCTTGCGTGATAGTTTAGCAGATGTTAAGTTAAATGATCATGGGTTAGCTTATAATATGGCTAGGATAGAAATTTTTGAATTGGAAAATCTTATTTCAGTTGCTACAGCTACAGCAATTTGCGCAAATAAACGAACTGAAAGTAGAGGTGCTCATTCAAGAGAAGATTATACTAACAGAGATGATGAAAATTGGTTAAAACATATTATTATTTTTGCAGATGATACTATGAAATACAGACCTGTTAATATGAAACCTTCTTTAGTTGAACCTTTTAAGCCTATAATTAGAAAATATTAGGATTTTTTTATGTTAATTTCTGTTTATCGTTATAATTATAAAGAAAGTTCTGATTATAAAATGCAAGATTTTAATATTAATCCATCTGATTGTGATGGCGTTATGTTATTAGATGCTTTAATTTTTATAAAAGAACATATTGATGAAACTGTGACTTTTCGTAGATCATGTGGAGAAGGTGTTTGCGGATCTGATGCTATGAACATAAATGGTAAAAATGGATTAGCATGTATAACTTCATTAGCATCATTAAAAGATAAAGTTGTTTTGAGACCATTACCTGGTATGCCAGTTATTCGTGATTTAGTAGTAGATTTAACTAATTTTTATAATCAATATAAGAAAGTAAACCCATTTTTACAAACAGATTCTACTGTTTCTTATAGTGCTGAAAATTTACAATCAAAGGAAGAAAGAGAAAAGTTAGATGGCTTATATGAATGCATATTGTGTGCATGTTGTACTAGTTCGTGTCCTTCTTATTGGTGGAATCCTGACAAGTTTTTAGGACCTGCCGCGTGTTTGCAAAGTGCTAGATTTGTTAATGATAGTAGAGATTCTAAGAAGAGAGAACGTTTGTTAGAATTAGATGATAAATTTAATATTTTTAGATGTAGAACTATTATGAATTGTACATATGTTTGCCCTAAAGGGTTAAATCCTGCTAAAGCTATATCAGAATTAAGAATGGAGATGTTAAAACATAAAATTTAGTATATTTTTAATTGATTGTAATTTTTTAATTGCTTTTTAAATATATATTTAATATCATATGTGATATTAAATATATTTAAGTTTTTTTTGGAGTTTTTAAATTGGCTAATTTAAAGCAATCAATTAAACGTATAAAACAAAATAATAAGCGTAAGCTTATTAATAAAATGACTGTTTCTATAGTTAGAACTTATGTGAAAAAATTTCTTAAGTCGTTAATTATTAAGGATTTAGCTTTATCTTTGAAAGCGTATAGTTTAGCTACTTCTAAAATAGATAAGAGTGTAACTAAGGGTGTTTTTCATAAAAACAAAGCAAATAGATTGAAAAGTAGATTATTTTTGAGATTAAAAAAAATAGGCATGTAACTCAATGGTAGAGTGTCACTTTGACGTGGTGATTGTTGGTGGTTCGATTCCACTCATGCCTATTTTTTTTTCTATTTTTGACATTATTATAAAGTCTTTGTTTTTTATATGATTATAATTTAGTATATGCAGTATGCTATGTATTAATGTTTTTTGCCAATGATTTTTTTTTTGTGTTTTTTTCATTATTTCAGGACATAGTATTATCGTTCCTATGTCGTTATGTATTTTTATATTTTCGTTTTTGAATGTTAATACGTCTGTTGTTTTATTTTTTCCTCTGTATTTCTTATTTAAAATTTTTATATTTTTTTCGTTTGTTATTTTAATATTTATTGTTTTATTTTTTTTATTTTTTAATATATACTTTGCTGTGTCTAGTATTTTATTTTTAATTTTGTTTGGTGTTTTATTTATTATGTTTACTTTCATTTTATTTTATGTCTGTTGATAAAATTATAGAAACCATTATATCATCTTCTTTAGAAGTTGTTTCATTAGATGAATTAAAAAATTTAATTTCTTTAAAAAGTAATTTTATTATAAAAATTGGATTTGATCCAACAACAAGTGATTTACATTTAGGGCATTTAGTTATTATTTTGAAATTGCGTAAATTACAAGAATTAGGTTTTAGAGTTAATATTATAATTGGCGATTTCACAGCAATGATTGGAGATCCTTCTGGTAAAAATACAGCCAGGCCGGCTTTAAGCAGAGAAAAAATTATTTCAAATTATAAAAATTATCATTCTCAGATTTGCAAATTTTTATTGCCAGATTTGACAAATATTTATTTTAATTCTTCATGGTATAATTTTTTTATTTTTGATAATTTTATTAAACTTCTTTCATTTTCAACCGTTTCTAGAATGTTAGAGCGAAATGATTTTAAAAATAGATTTGATTCAAATTCGCCAATTTTTATTAATGAATTTGTTTACCCTTTATTACAAGCTTATGATTCTGTATTTTTAGATGTTGATTTAGAAATAGGTGGAATTGATCAAAAATTTAATTTTTTGATTGGCAGAGAAGTTCAAAAAAAATTTTTTCAAAAAAATCAAATTTGTTTGATGATGCCACTTTTATTAGGTACAGATGGAAAAAATAAGATGTCTAAAAGTTTGCATAATTGTATTAATTTAAATGATGATGCGTATGATGTTTTTTGTAAAGTTATGTCTATACCAGATTTTTTAATTAAGGATTATTTAATCTATTTGGATATTTTGGATTTAAAGGATCATGAATCATTTATTTTATCTTTTGATAATCCTATGAAATTAAAAAGTTTTTTAGCTTATAGAATTGTTTGTTTAATTCATAACGAGAGTAGTGCAGAATTGTCAAAAAATAAATTTTTTGACATTTTTTCAAAGAAAATTTTCCCAGTTGATATTAATGTTACAAATTTAAATTTTGATTTTTTCCCAGTTTATTTATATGATGTTTTATTTACTCTTTCTGTTGTTTCTAGTAAATCTGATTTTAAAAGGTTTTTATCTTGTAAATCTATAGAGATAAATGGAAAAATCATTATTGATAAGTCGTATATTTTTGATTTTAATGTTGTTTATTATTTGAAATTTGGTAAGAAACAGTTTTTTAAAATTTTTTTGAAAAAAAATTAGCTTTTTTTATAAAATTATATTGACTATTAAATATATAATGTTATCATGTGTTATATCTTATTAGCGAAGCTTTTTTAAAGTTGTAGCTTATAGTTCTATTAAATTAATGATACCTATTTTTTTGAGTTTATTAATTTGTGTATTTAAAATCGAAGAGTTTGATCCTGGCTCAGATTGAACGCTGGCGGCATGCTTTACACATGCAAGTCGAACGGTAGCAGGTCTTTTTCGGAAGATGCTGACGAGTGGCGGACGGGTGAGTAATGCGTAGGAATCTACCTGAGAGAGAGGAATAGTTAATGGAAGCATTAAGTAATACCTCATATCTCCGTTAAGGAAAAAGCAGGGGACTTTTTAAGCCTTGCGCTTTCAGAGGAGCTTACGTCGGATTAACTAGTTGGTAGGGTAAAGGCCTACCAAGGTTACGATCCGTAGCTGGTCTGAGAGGATGATCAGCCACACTGGGATTGAGATACGGCCCAGACTCCTACGGGAGGCAGCAGTGGGGAATATTGGACAATGGGCGAAAGCCTGATCCAGCAATGCCGCGTGTGTGAAGAAGGCCTTAGGGTTGTAAAGCACTTTCAGCAATGAAGAAGTTATATTAGCTAATATCTAATATGATTGACGTTAGTTGCAGAAGAAGTACTGGCTAACTCTGTGCCAGCAGCCGCGGTAATACAGAGAGTGCAAGCGTTAATCGGAATTATTGGGCGTAAAGGGTGTGTAGGTTGTTAAAAAAGTTAGATGTGAAATCCCTGGGCGTAACCTAGGAATTGCATTTAATACTTTTTATCTAGAGTATTGTAGGGGGAAGTGGAATTTCCGGTGTAGCGGTGAAATGCGTAGATATCGGAAGGAACACCAGTGGCGAAGGCGACTTCCTGGACAAATACTGACACTGAAACACGAAAGCGTGGGGAGCAAACAGGATTAGATACCCTGGTAGTCCACGCTGTAAACGATGAAAACTTGCTGTTAGGCATTTATATATGTTTAGTGGCGTAGCTAACGCGTTAAGTTTTCCGCCTGGGGAGTACGATCGCAAGGTTAAAACTCAAAGGAATTGACGGGGGCCCGCACAAGCGGTGGAGCATGTGGTTTAATTCGATGCTACACGAAGAACCTTACCTACCCTTGATCTCCAAAACCAAGTAGAGATATTTGGGTGCCTTAGGGAATTGGATGACAGGTGCTGCATGGCTGTCGTCAGCTCGTGTTGTGAGATGTTGGGTTAAGTCCCGTAACGAGCGCAACCCTTATCCTTAGTTACTAACAAGTAATGTTGAGCACTTTAAGGAAACTGCCGGCGATAATCCGGAGGAAGGTGAGGACGACGTCAAGTCATTATGGCCTTTATGGGTAGGGCTACACACGTGCTACAATGGTTGATACAAAGGGTCGCGAAATCGCGAGGTGGAGCAAATCTTTTAAAGTCAATTGTAGTCCGGATTGGAGTCTGCAACTCGACTCCATGAAGTTGGAATCGCTAGTAATCGTGGATCAGAATGCCACGGTGAATACGTTCTCGGGCCTTGTACACACCGCCCGTCACACCATGGGAGTGAATTGTACCAGAAGCAATGTGCTTAACTTTTTTGGGGGTAGTTGCCACGGTATGATTCATGACTGGGGTGAAGTCGTAACAAGGTAGCCGTAGGGGAACTTGCGGCTGGATCACCTCCTTATAGTATTTAACTCAATTAAAAATAGGTATCTTATTATTTTAGTAGGGTCTGTAGCTCAGATTGGTTAGAGCACACCCCTGATAAGGGTGGGGTCGGTGGTTCAATTCCTCCCAGACCCATCATTTATTTGGGGCCATAGCTCAATTGGTAGAGCACCTGTTTTGCAATCAGGATGTCGTCGGTTCAATTCCGACTGGCTCCATGTTAAATAGGTTTATTCTGTTTATAATTTTTAATATTTATTGTATACTGCATTATTGTATGTTGCATTATTGTCGTTATTTAATTTTTTTTTGTATGGTCAAATGAATAAGTGCATATAGTGGATGCCTTGGCAATAGGAAGCGATGAAGGACGTTATAGAATGCGAAAAGCTTCGGTAAGCTTTCAAATAAGCGTTATAGCCGGAGATTTCCGAATGGGGAAACCCACCTTAATTTAAGGTATTGTTATTTGAATATATAGAATAACAAAGCGAACTTAGGGAACTGAAACATCTAAGTACCTAAAGGAATATAAATCAATTGAGATTCTGAGAGTAGTGGCGAGCGAAATTGGATTAGCCGTGTAAGAAATTGTTATGAAAATTTATAGTAGAATTATTTGGAAAAATAAACAAAATTGTGTGATAGTCACGTATATTAAATTTATTTTCACATTTCTTACTAATTAATTAGATCGAGACACGTGGTATCTTGATTTAAAATAGGGGGACCATCCTCTAAGGCTAAATATTACCTATTGACCGATAGTGAACTAGTACCGTGAGGGAAAGGTGAAAAGAACCCCTGTTAGGGGAGTGAAATAGATTCTGAAACTGTATGCATACAAGCAGTAGGAGCTAGATTTATCTAGTGACTGCGTACCTTTTGTATAATGGGTCAGCGAGTTATTCATTGTAGCGAGCTTAAGTGTTAACGTAGGCGTAGAGAAATCGAGTCTTAATAGGGCGTTTAGTTTCAATGAATAAACCCGAAACCGAGCGATCTATCCATGACCAGGGTGAAGATACAGTAACATGTATTGGAGGTCCGAACCCACTAATGTTGAAAAATTAGGGGATGAGTTGTGGATAGGAGTGAAAGGCTAATCAAGCTCGGAGATAGCTGGTTCTCCTCGAAAACTATTTAGGTAGTGCCTAATATTTTTTCTCCTGGGGGTAGAGCACTGTTTCAATTAGAGGGTCGTAATTGGCTTATCAAGTTGATGCAAACTCCGAATACCAGGAAGAATAGTATTGGAGACACACTGTGGGTGATAAGGTCCATGGTGGAAAGGGAAACAGCCCAGACCGTAAGCTAAGGTCCCAAAGTCGCAGTTAAGTGGGAAACAAAGTGTGAGAGCGTAGACAGCCAGGAGGTTGGCTTAGAAGCAGCAACCCTCTAAGGAAAGCGTAACAGCTCACTGGTCTAGTTTTCATGCGTGGAAGATCTAACGGGGCTAAAACTGCGCACCGAAGCTACGGAATATATTTTATATATTGGTAGAGGAGCGTTCTGTAGGCCGTAGAAGATGTATTGAGAGATATGTTGGAGGTATCAGAAGTGCGAATGCTGACATGAGTAACGATAATATAGGTGAAAAACCTATACGCCGGAAGTCTAAGGTTTCCTGTTCTACGCTAATCGGAGCAGGGTTAGTCGGTCCTAAGGTGAGGCTGAAAAGAGTAGTCGATGGACAACAGGTTAATATTCCTGTACTTAGTAATATTTCGATGGGGTGACGGAGAAAGCTAGGTTAGCTATCAGTTGGTTTTGATAGTTCAATCATGTAGAATGTGTACTTTGGAAAATCCGGGTACATTTATTTGAGGTGAGAGTACGAGTTATCCTTTGGGATAATGAAGTAATTTATGCTATGCTTCCAAGAAAAACCTCTAAGGTTAAGTATTATTAATCCGTACCACAAACCGACACAGGTAGACAAGTAGAGAATACTAAGGCGTTGAGAGAACTCGGGTGAAGGAACTCGGCAAAATGGCACTGTAATTTCGAGAGAAAGTGCGCCACTTTTAGTTAGTTTTCTAGCAAAATGAAGCTTAAAGTGGTTGAAAATACCAGGTGGCTGCGACTGTTTAATAAAAACACAGCACTCTGCAAACTCGCAAGAGGACGTATAGAGTGTGACGCCTGCCCGGTGCCGGAAGGTTAATTGATGTGGTTAACTTCTTTTTATAGAAGTGAAGCTATTGATAGAAGCCCCGGTAAACGGCGGCCGTAACTATAACGGTCCTAAGGTAGCGAAATTCCTTGTCGGGTAAGTTCCGACCTGCACGAATGGCGTAACGATGGCCATACTGTCTCCACCCGAGACTCAGTGAAATTGAATTTGCTGTGAAGATGCAGTGTACCTGCGGCAAGACGGAAAGACCCCGTGCACCTTTACTATAGCTTTACATTGAATTTTGAATAAATTTGTATAGGATAGGTGGGAGACTTTGAAGCAAAGACGCTAGTTTTTGTGGAGTCAATGGTGAAATACCACCCTAGTTTATTTAAGGTTCTAACATTTTCCGTAATCCGGAAAACGGACATTGTATGGTAGGTAGTTTGACTGGGGCGGTCTCCTCCTAAAGAGTAACGGAGGAGCGCGAAGGTATCCTCGACATGGTCGGAAATCATGTTATGAGTGCAAAAGCATAAGGATGCTTGACTGTGAGACACACAAGTCGAACAGGAACGAAAGTTGGTTTTAGTGATCCGGTGGTTCTGCATGGAAGGGCCATCGCTCAACGGATAAAAGGTACGCCGGGGATAACAGGCTTATACCCCCCAAGAGTTCATATCGACGGGGGTGTTTGGCACCTCGATGTCGGCTCATCACATCCTGGGGTTGAAGAAGATCCCAAGGGTATGGCTGTTCGCCATTTAAAGTGGTACGCGAGCTGGGTTTAGAACGTCGTGAGACAGTTCGGTCCCTATCTGCCGTGGGCGTTGGAAAATTGAGAGGACCTGCTCTTAGTACGACAGGACCAGAGTGGACGTACCAATGGTGTTCCGGTTGTGATGCCAATTGCATTGCCGGGTAGCTAAGTACGGATAGGATAACTGCTGAAAGCATATAAGCGGGAAGCCAACCTCAAGATAAGTTTTCCCTAAGGATTTAATCCTTCTAAAGGTCTGTTGAAGATTACGACTTTGATAGGCAGGATGTGTAAGCATTGTGAGATGTTGAGCAAACCTGTACTAATTGACCGTGAGTTTTGACCATACATTTTGTTTGGTGGCTATAGCGCATAGGACCCACCCGATACCATCCCGAACTCGGAAGTTAAACTATGCTGCGCTGATGATAGTACGAAAGTGCGAAAGTAAGTCGCTGCCAGACATTTTCTTTTTTACGTTGATATTTATTTTATTATTTTATTATTTTATTATTTTGATAATTGCTTTTACAATTGATGATACATGAGAGTCGTTTTTTACATTAATTCCTACATTTTTTTTCCCCTTTATATTATTATTTTTAATCATTTCTTTATATTTATTTTTTTGAGAAAGTTTTAACTTATATATTTTATAATCCAATAAAGATAATTGATCATTTGGTATAATTATTATTTTGATATTTTGAACTTTTTCTATTCTTAACAGTTCTATTTTTTTCAAATTTAATAAATAAACCATTAACTTTATATTAACTTCTATATTTATTTGATTTGTATTATAAGATTCTTCTTCAATCGCTCTTAATATTTTATTGCTAAGTGTTTCTATGTTATAAACCTTGCCATTTCCATTACATTTATCACATACTTCTTGATTTGATTCTGATAAAGATTGACGTATTCTTTGTCTAGACATTTCTAACAATCCAAATTTAGATATTTTACCTATTTGGATTTTGGCTCTGTCAAATAAAATTAATTCTTTTATTTTTTTTTCTATTGTTTTCTGACTATTATTATCTGGCATGTCTATTAGATCAACTATTATTAATCCGCCTAAATCCCTTAATCTCATTTGTCTGGCTATTTCATTTATAGCTTCTAAATTTGTTTGTAACGCTGTTTCCTTTATATCTAGACATCTGTTAGATTTTGCTGAATTTACATCTATAGAAACTAATGCTTCAGTATGATCTATAATAATGGATCCTCCAGAAGGTAAAAATATTTCACGTTTAAATGCCAATTCAATTTGTTGTTCAACCTTATATTTGCTAAATAAGGGCATATTTTCACAATATAAACGTATCTTACTAACAAAATCAGAATTTATATTAACTAAATATTTATATAAATAATTAAAAGTTTTAATATTATCAACTATTATTTCTTCTATATCTGAACGTAAATAATCTCTAACAGATCTTACTATTAAATCGCTTTCTTCATGAATTAAGCATGGAGCTTTAAAAATTTTACTGGAATTTTTAATTAGATTATATTGAGCTAGTAAAACATTCAATTCCCATTTTAACTCTTCCAAACTTTTACTTATACCTGCTGTTCTAACTATTATTCCCATATCATCTGGTATGCTTATATTTGTTAGTTTATCTTTTAAATTATTTCTCATTTCACCTTCTATATGTCTAGATATCCCTTCTAAATTGGAACTACTGGGCATTAAAACTAAATAAAATCCAGCTAAACTTATATATGTTGTTAACGCTGCGCTTTTATTTTTTCTTTCTTCTTTTTCTATTTGTACTAATATTTCCTTGCCCTTTGTCAATAAATTTTTACTAGATTTATTGAAATTAACATAGTCCTTTATTATTTCCTTGAACGGCAAAAATCCTTCTTTATTTTCGCCATAATTTACAAAAACTGCATCTAAGCTAGGTTCAACTTTGGTTATGACACCTTTATATATATTACCTTTTTTTGGAATTAATTTTTTATTTTCAATTTCTAAGTTAAATAAAAAATCGTCTTCTAAAACAGCTAAGCGTGTCTCGTTAAATTCGTTTGTATTTATTAGTATTTTTTTCATCATTTATTAGTTAATTATTATTTAAAATGTATAATCGTAATCAATATTTATATTTAATAAATGAATTTTTTATTAAATAAGACAGTTTAATATTGTTATGATTCAATTCTTTTTTTTTTAAAATTAATTCTTCGATAATTAAGTTTGTATATAAAGATTTTGGTAAAATATTTTCTTCAATTTTCATAAATCTATAATTAGATTTTAAAAAATCAACAATTTTTTTATCACAATTTATAATTAATATAAAATTATTTAAATTTTTTTCTTCAAATTCTTTTATAGAAATTAATTCTTTAATATTAAAATTTAATAATTTTTTTTTTTCAAAAATACATTTACAATAAAGTAATGTATTTTCATTAGTTTCAATGAATATTAATATAGAATTATTTTCATATAGAGAAAATATTTCTAAACTTAATGTTAATAAAGAATTAATTTTCATTATAGGTATTTTCCAAGTAAAAAATAAACTTTTAATAATAATACTTATTGCTTTTGAGTTCATTAAATTATTTGGATAATCCCCAAAAACTATAAAGTCAATATCTTTATAACGCATATTGCTTTCTAATAAAATTAAATCTATTGCCTGGATTATAGTTTTTGTATTTTGCGAAACATTTATGTATTCTTTGTAATAAAGTTTATTATAATTTTTCAAAGTAATTGAACAAAAATCTAAAGCCAATTCTATACATAATGAATTTATTTTCATAAAAATGTTATTGCTTTTTAATTTCTATGTTAAATTTAATTTTTAAATGTTTATTAATAATTTCCATGGAATCAGAAATTTCTGTATCAAGCAACGTTCTTATTTTGCTACAAAACTTAAATCTTAATGTTAAACTTTTATTAATATCATCTATTTTATAAAAATCTAAAAAAGATATTTTTGTTAAATTATTTATTTTTAAATCTTTAATAAAATTAATTATATCTTTATAAAAGATATTTGTTTTAAATATAAGTGACAAATCACGCATAACGTATGGAAATTTAGAAATCTCTTCGAAAAAATTTAAAAAGTTAATATTTATCTTATCTAGAAATAACGAACAATAATAGATTTCTTGCTTTAAATCAAAAAAATTTAATAAGTCTTTTCTAATTAATCCGATAAAACCTAGTTCTTCATTATTGTATAAAATAGATAAACTAATTCTTTTATTTAAAAAAACATATTTCTTTTCTATAAGATCAATTTCTTCTATGTTAAATAAGTTTTTCAATAAATTGATTACAATATTTTTCATATAAAAAAAGTCGTTGTCTTTATTAATTTTATCAGTTATCAATAATGATAAGTTATTTTCTGCTTCAAATTTTTTATTTTTGCATTTTTTGTAAATGCTTCCAATTTCAAATAATTTTAATTTATTATTTTTTCTATTTACATTAAATGTTACTGTTTTTATTAAACCTTGTATTAAAGTTTGGCGCATAACATCCATTTTTTCAGATATTGGATTTTTTATATAAACAAAATTATCATCAAAATTTAAAAGTTTTTCAATTTTAGAATCTACAAAACTATAAGATATTATTTCGTTAAATCCCATATTTTTTAAAAAATATGCTATTTTATAATTAAACTCATCATCTATGTTTTTGTTTGAAAAAGCATTTTTCAATTTTGTTGGCAAAACATTATTATATCCATATAATTTCAATATTTCTGAAAAAATATTTTCATTTATTTCTAAATCTTTTCTATTATTTGGTATATCAAAAGTTATAAAAGTTTTTGATATTTTTTTTTTTAAAAAAATATTATCTATGCAATTAGAAAAAACTTCATTATTTAAATTATTATTTAGTAAAGTAAGAAAAAAAAATTTATTTACTTTTATTTTTTTATTTTGTGGTAGATTTTTTTTTTCTATTTTAAAGCCAGTGCAAATAATATTAGATTTTAGTATTTTGACTACAAGACTAGAAACGTAATTTAATGCTTTTAATGTTAAATTAAAATCTATTTTATTTACAAAACGTTTTGAAGCGTCAGTAGAAATATTTAACTTATCTTCTATATTTTTTATTTCGCTATAATCAAAAAAAGCGCTTTCTAATAGAATTTTTTTTGTATTTTCACAAACTTTAGAATTAAAAGATCCTATTATTCCTGGTACTGATATTATTTCTTTTTTAGATTTTATAACAAAAATGTCTTTCGGCAATTTAATTTCCAGCCCATTGATTGTATTAAAATTTAAAAGTGTTTCAGTTTTAATTATATTAATTTCTTTATCTAAACAGTTTAAATCATAACAATGAAATGGCTGCCCAGTTATTATTGTAGAATAATTTAATATATCTACTAAACTATTAACACTATTAATATTATTAAGTTTTAAAGTCTCTTTTATATAATTTGGAATGCTTTTTATAATATTTAAATTACCTATTATTTTATACGAATAAATTGGACAAAAGTTTTTGTTAATAATTTTAATATCAATATTATTACTTATTTTATTTTGATTTTCATTTTCATTTTCAAATAATTTAATTGAAAAATTTTTATCAAAATTTTTAATTTCATTTAAAATGCTAACAAAATTATTACAATCATGTCTATTATATGGAACATTTATGTCTAAGTAATTTTCAATTATATTAGATTCAAAACCTAAGATATTCAATTTTTCAACTAGTTTTGATATATTTGTTTTTTTATTAAGCAAATAATACAATGCCTTGATACTTATTTTCATGATTTAAAATTGATTCAAAAATTCAATATTGTTTTCAAAAAATAACTTAATGTCGTTTATTTTATATTTTATCATAGCTAATCGTTCTACACCTATTCCAAAAGCTAATCCATTATATATAAAAGGATCTATGTCACATTCTTTTAATATATTTGGATGTATTAATCCACATCCAAGTATCTCTATCCATCCACTACTTTTACATATAGAACAACCAATGCCGCTACAATAAAAACATTTTATATCAACTTCAAAAGAAGGTTCTGTAAATGGAAAATAAGATGATCTAAATTTCGTTATTATTGTATTATTAAAAAAAAAGTTAAGAAATTCTAATAATATAAATTTTAAGTTAGATAAAGATATATTAGTTTCTATAATAAAGCCTTCTATTTGATGAAACATTGGTGTATGTGATAAATCATAATCTCTTCTATAAACTTTTCCACAAGATAAAAAACGCATTGGAAGCATTTTATTTTTCATTAAATGAATCTGCATATTTGATGTGTGTGTTCTTAACAAAAAAAAATCATCTATATAAAACGTATCCTGTAAATTTCTTGATGGATGATTCAATGGCATATTTAATGCGTCAAAATTATTATATTTATTGTCTATTTCTATTCCATTTTCACACTTAAATCCAAAAATATTAAAAAACTTTTTAATATCAGTAATGGTTTTATTTATTATATGCATAGATCCTACATTATAATAATTTTTAGGTATTGTAAAATCAAAATCTATTATTGATTCTTTATTAAATATTTCACTTTTTTTTGTATTTATTAAAATTAATATTTCTGACTTTACATTATTCACTGTTTTTAAAAGTTCAGTTTTATTATTTGAATTCTCTTTTTTTAAATAATCAAAAATTTTATTTAACTTACCATTTTTTCCAAGATATAAAGAATTAATTTTATTAATATCTGAAATGTTATTTATAAATGTTATTTCTTTTTTAAAAACATTTAAAAGGTCATAAATTTCTAGCTCTTTCATAATAATTATTACGCATTTTTAATCTTATGTACTAATTGTGTAAATATTTCAAAGTTCTTATCAATTATTTCTGATAACACTTTTCTATTAATTAATATATTATTTTTTTTCATCAAAAAAATAAAATTATTATAAGACAAATCAAACTGTCTAACTGCTGCATTTATTTTTATTATCCAATTTTGTCGCATTAATCTTTTTTTACATTTTCTATCTCTATATGAATATTGCAAAGCTTTTATAACAGCTTGTTTTGCTACTCTAAATACTTTACTTCTAGCTCCATAATAGCCTTTTGCTCTATTTAAAATTTTTTTATGTCTTTTTCTAGCTGTAACTCCCCTTTTTACTCTACTCATTTTATTTTCCTATATATATAACAAAGCTCTATTTAAAGTTTTTTTATGAGAAATATCTACACATTTTAAATGTCTTAACTGTCTTTTTCTTTTTGAAGTTTTTTTTGTCAAAATATGTCTTAAAAAAGATTGTTTATGTTTAAAATTTCCGCTTTTTGTTTTTTTAAAACGTTTATAAGCGCTTTTGTGCGTTTTAATTTTCATATAAATCCTACGGGTTTTTTATTTTAGTCAATGAACTAATAATAGTTATTATATTTTTACCTTCAAATTTTGGATCAGCATCTACCTTACAAAAATCTTGCAAATCAAAACATATTTTTTTCATTAATTCAAGTCCAGAATTTTTATGAATTATTTCTCTACCTTTAAAACAAACTATTATTTTAATTTTATTTCCATTTAATAAAAAATTTTTAATATTTTTTAATTTTATTAAATAATCATTATTTCCAGTATTTGGTCTAAATTTTACTTCTTTAATTTTTATTTCTTTTTGCTTTTTTTTTGCTAAAGATTTTCTTTTATTTATAGAAAACTGAAATTTACCATAATTCATTATTTTTGCAACAGGCGGTACTAATTTTGGTTGAATTTCAACCAAATCTAAATTTGCAGCTATTGCCATCTTTAAGGCTTCTTCTAAAGAAACCACTCCAACTTGTCTTCCATTTTCATCTATTAATCTTAATTGCAATGATTTTATTTCATTATTTATTTTGTTTCTAATATTAATCTCCTTTAAAATTAAATTCTTTTAAAAAGTTTTTCAATGAGATATTTTTCACAAAATTTGTTTTATTATCTCTTAAAGTTATTGTTTTACTTGTATATTCTTTATTTCCAATTATTATGATATATGGTATTTTTTTTAAAATACAATGTTTAATTTTATACTCTAACCTTTCATTTCCAAAATATATTGTAACATTATATTTGTTTTTAATTATATTATAAATGTTTTTTACATAAAATAAATATTTATTACTTATATATATTAAAATGAAATGTATTGGTGTTAAACATAATGGTAGATATCCAGATCCATTTTCTATAAGAATGCCTATAAATCTTTCTATTGATCCTAAAATAGCTCTGTGTAAAATTATTGGAGTTTGCAAAAAACCTTTATGATCAACATATTTAGCGTTTAAATTTTTTGCTGTAAAAAAATCCACTTGAATTGTTCCACATTGCCATATACGATTAAATTTATCCCGTAAAGAAAATTCCAATTTTGGACCATAAAATGCACCATCATTTGAAACAGAATAATTTATTTTAAGTTTTTTTATAACATTTTCTAAAATTTTTTCAGCTTTATACCAAATATCTAAATTATCAGAAATATCTATAGGCTTTTTAGATAACACTAATTTAAAAATATTAAATCCAAATTTATAATAAACATTTTTTAAAAGATGAATGAAATTTATGATTTCATTCTCTAAATGATAATCTGAACAAAAAATATGACCGTCGTCTTGCGTAAAGTTTTTTAATCGCATTAATCCATGCAAAGATCCAGATAATTCGTTTCTAAAACACATGCCAAACTCTGCTATTCTAAATGGTAGATTCTTATAACTTTTTTTATAAAAATTATTAAATAATTCTATGTGACAAGGACAATTCATTGGTTTTAAAACATTTATATTATTTTTTATATTACAAATAAACATATTATCTATAAATTTGTCAATATGCCCAGATTTTTTAAATAAAAATGAACCTGTCAAAACAGGAGTGTTTACTTCAAAGTAATTAAATTTTTCAAGAGTTTTCTTAATAAATTCCTTAATGCTTGTGTATATATTCCACCCATTTTTATTCCAAAAAACTACACCTGGAGAATGTTTATAAAAATCAAATAAATTAAGATGTTTTCCTAGAACTCTATGATCACATTCTTTTAAATTATTTATTTTATTAACGTATTTATGCAAATTTCTTTTTGATTCCCACGCAGTCCCATATATTCTATATAACATTTCATTTTTATTATTATTTTTCCAATACGCTCCAGAAATTTTAATTAATTTAAAAAATTTTAAAAAAGAAACATTTGGCAAATGTGGGCCTCTACATAAATCTGAAAAATCATCTTGTTCATATATAGATATTATGCTATTTTCTGATATATTATCTATGATTTCTTTTTTATACTTATTATGCTTAAACAGAATATTTGCTGCGTCTTTATTTACATTAACTCTTATTATTTCAAATTGTTTTTTTGTTAAACCAAACATTTTTTTTTCTATTTTTTTTAAATCAGAAAAAGATAATTTTACATTTGAAAAAAAATCATAATAAAATCCATTTTTTATAACAGGTCCAACGGACAATTTAATATCTTTATAAATATTAATCAATGAATGTGCTAATAAATGTGCGCATGAATGTCTTATTATGCTTAATGCTTTTGAACTATTTATTTTAATAAAAATTAACGTTGCATTTATTACCAATTCGTAGCCTACTGTTTTAATTTTTCCATTTAAATAAATAGATATAAAAAAATTAAATGTATTTTTGAAAAGTTTTCTTTTTTCTTCTTTAAAAGAATTTTTTTTTTTAAAAAATATAATATTATTATCTATTACAGTTATCATATATAAATTAATAAAATACTTATTATTTAATATAATAATACATAATTAAATTACAATAGTATACACAGTTTTATGTTTAAAAAAATTCACGAAAAATTTATTAATTTTAAAATCAATAGAAAAGTATATATTGGTTATAGTGGTGGAATAGACTCAAGCGTCTTATTGCATCTATGTTTTAATATTTTGAAAAAAAAAGACTTTTCAATTAGAGTTATAAACATAAATTATATGAATAATAAAAATGCAAAAAATTGGTATATTTTTTGTAAAACTCAATGTTATAAATATAAAATACCTATTACAACTTTTTTCATTAATAGCATTAAAGATAAAAATTTAGAACAAGAATTAAGAATTATAAGATATAAAATATTTTTAAAATTACTAAATAAATCAACAACTTTATTACTTGCGCATAATTCTAATGATATAATAGAAACTTTTTTTTTAAATCTTTTCAGAGGGTGTGGAATTACTGGATTTTCAAGCATAAGTGATAACCCAGTATATAAAAATTTTTCAATTTTTCGTCCTATGACTGATTTTAATAAAGATCAAATATTTAATTACGCAACAAAAAACAATATTAATTACATAACTGATTTTACTAATTTTGATATTAAGTTTAATAGAAATTTTATAAGATATAATTTATTTAATGAAATTAATAAAAAATGGCAAAATTTTAAAACGCCAATTTTAAGGTATATAGACTTATCTAAATATTTGAATTTATATATTAAATATAGGTGTAATTTTTTTCTAAAAAAAAATAAAAATAATAACTATTTAAATTTAGACAGTATTAATTTTTTACCATCTTATATTAAAACTGAAATACTTAAGATTTTTATAAAAAATAACAATATTAAACCTTTATCATATAAACATATTAATGAATTAAATAAAATTTTAATAAATAGAAATAAATTTTCATTTTTTAAAATAAATAATTTTATGTTTTATATAAATTTAAAAAAACTTTATATTAAAAAGATAAAAACTCATTTTTTTAATTTTAAATTTTTAAAAAGTAATAATTTTTATAAAAAAATTAAAAATTCCAATTCATTGAATTTTAATATTGATGGAATTCTTTTAAATAATTTAATATTAAATATAGATAAAAAAAAACATATGATAATAAAGTATGATAATTTTTTAATTATATTATCTGGTATATGGAAATCAAAAATTTATTCTAAATTTTTAAGAAATTTTTTTTATATTAAGGTATTAAAATGAGTTTATTTTATTATTTTAAATATTTCGCCTCCGCCAATACATTCATTATTTTTATAAAAAACAACATATTGCCCAGGATTAACAATTTTTTGTTTAAATTTAAAAAAAATAGCGTATTTTTTATAAATTTTATTCCAATAAAAAATTGATAAATTAAAATCTATAGAATGTCTTGTTTTTGTAAAATAAATGTTTTTACTTTCTTTACCTTTGAAATTTATTTTTTTAATTAAAATGTGTTGCATTAATAATTTTTCTTTTTCATTCGTAACATATAATAAATTTTTATTAATATTTTTTTTAAAGATATAACTCTTATCGACATTTTCACAACAAAAAAATTTTTCACCTATAGTGTAAAAAAAAATTCCATCATGTTTTGCTATAATTTTTTTTTTGTCATCAATGACAAACCCTGCTTTTTTTTTAATATATTTATTTATAAAAACTTTAAATTTTTTTTCACCAATAAAACATATTCCAATACTAGATTTTTTATTAAAATTTAAAAAATTAAAATAATAGATAAACAATTTTATTGATGATTTCAAATAGTTAGATATTGGGAAAAAAATTTTTTTTCGTGCTATTTTATCTATATTAAATAAAAAATATGTTTGATTTTTTTTTAAATCTGCGCTTACTAAAAAAATATTTTTTTTTTTAAATTTTAATATTTTTGAATAATGTCCTGTCGATAAAAAATCAAATTTTAATATATAAATTAAATAATAAAACAAAATTTTAAATTTTATTTCTCTATTACAATACACATCCGGATTTGGAGTTAGTCCCATTTTCAATGATTTTAAAAAAAGTAAAAAAACTGAATTCCAATAAATTTTAGAATAATCTAAAATATGCAACTTAATTTTAAATTTCTTACATAAATTTTTTACATAAACTAAATCTATTTTAAAAAAACAATTTTTATTTTCAAAAGCATTCCAATTTTTTATAAAAAAAACTTCTATATAAAAATTATTTTTTTTTGAAATAAATGTGGAAAAAGAAGAATCTAACCCACCAGAAAATGATAAAGCAATTTTTTTTTTACATGTCATATAATAAAAAATACTAAACATAAAAAATATTAAAATATATTTTCTATATTTAAGAAATGTTATAATTAAAAAATAGAATAATTTTTTAGATAATATGATAGATAAATATTCGCCAAATGAAATAGAAAAAATAGCGCAAGAATTTTGGAAAAAAAATAAATCTTTCACTTTAAAGAAGATAAATATAAAAAACAAGTACTATTGTTTATCTATGTTCCCATATCCAAGTGGTAAATTACATATGGGGCACATTAGAAATTACACAATAGGTGATATAATTTCACGCTATAAAAAATTGTGTGGACATGTTGTATTTAATCCTATTGGATGGGATGCTTTTGGCATGCCTGCAGAGAATGCCGCAAGAGACAATAATATATCTCCGGAAGAATGGACCAAAAAAAATATAAAAGACATGAAAACACAATTACAAAATTTAGGGTTTAGTTTTGATTGGAATAGAGAAATAAATACATCACATTATAGTTATTACAAGTGGGAACAAATGTTTTTTATAAAGCTTTTTGAATCCGAGTTAGTTTATAAAAAAAATACATTTGTAAATTGGGATCCAATAGATAAAACAGTTTTAGCCAATGAACAAGTAATAGATGGTAGAGGATGGCGTTCTAACGCTTTAGTAGAAAGAAAAAAAATAAATCAATGGTACATTAGTATAACAAAATACGCAGATTTATTATTTGATGATCTTTTAAAATTAAAACATTGGCCACAAAAAGTAAAAGATATGCAAAAAAATTGGATAGAAAAAAAAGTTGGATATAATATAAATTATAATGATATTGAAAATAATCTAGAATTAAATTTATTCTTTGAACAAATTAATAATTTAAATAATATTCTTTTTATCCAAATTTCAAAAGAAAATCTAGATTTAATAAAAAACAAACATTTCATTTCTTTAGATAATGTTGAACAAATTTTATTGCTAAATAAATTAAATAATAAAACACATATTTTATTTATAAACGATGACATAACTAACTGCTTATATATTTTTAACAAACAAAATAATTTAAATATAAAAATAGAAGAAATAGAAATATTAACAAATAGCCAATCGAAGATAGTGATTAGTAAAATTAATAATTATGATAATTTAAATTTTTTATTGAAAAATTTAAATAATAATAATAAAAGTCTATTATCGTTTCGTATATTAAATAAATATGAAAAAATAAAAATAATTAATGATTACAATTTAAAAGATTGGTGCATTTCAAGGCAAAGATATTGGGGCGTACCTATCCCAATTATTGATTGTTCAAAATGTGGAATTATACCAGAAAATATAGAAAGATTACCAATTAAATTACCAAAAATTAATCAAAAATGTTACAAAAATATATCATTAAAAAAAAATAAATATTTTATTAATATATTATGTTACAAATGTAAAAATAAAGCTCAAAGAGAAACAGATACTTTTGATACTTTTTTTGAATCATCTTGGTATTATGCTAAATATTTATGTAAAAAAAATTTAAACAGCAAGTACTTAAATAAATGGTTGCCTGTTGATCAATACATTGGCGGTATTGAGCACGCAAATTTACATTTAATATACGCAAGATTTTTTTGTAAAGTAATGAAAGACTTTGATATTTTAAATTATGACGAACCATTCACTCATTTATTGACACAAGGAATGGTATTGATGCATGGATCAAAAATGTCTAAATCTAAAGGCAATATAATAGATCAAGCTCAAATAATATCTAAATATGGGGCTGACACATTAAGATTATTTATTATGTTCGTAGCACCACCAGAACAATCTTTTGAATGGAATGAAAATGGAATAATTGGCTGTAAAAAATTTCTAGATAAAATATGGAATTTATCAAAAAAAATACAAAATTTAAATGAAAATTTCGATTTTTTTATAAAAGAAGAAAATTTAAATGAAATTCAATTATCTATAGTTAAATCATATAATGATAGTTTAATTAATATAAAATCAATAATTGATAATAAAATGACATTTAACGTTGTTATAGCAATTTTAATGACATTGACAAATTTAATATATAAAATGGAAATAACATACGATATAAATAAATATATATTTAAAAAAATATTGGAAGCTATAATTATATTGTTATCACCATTTTCTCCTCATATAACACATGTTATATGGACTCACATACTTAAAAAAAATACTACAATATTAAATGAATCATTTCCAAAAAATATCGATTTAATTAATGAAAATCCACTTTTAATATGGATACCAATATATATAAATGGAAAATTTAAGAAAAAAATACAAATAGAAAAAAATACTAATCAAGAAAATTTAACAAAACTTATTCTTATGGATAATAATCTTAATAAATTTTTAGAAAATAAAGAAATAAAAAATGTTTTTTATAAAAAAGAAAAACTTATAAATTTAGTAGTTAAATGATAGTAAATGATTTTGAATTAATGTTTTTTTTAAAGAAAAATTTTAAATTTTTTTTTTTATTAGATGATTCTTTAAGAAGTGTCATAATTTTCAACATAATTAAAAATTTTTTTAAAAGAAAAATTTTTTTAGTAAATTTTGAAGATTTTAATTGTAGTACATATGCTAATAAAATATTAGTTTTTAAAGAAAAATTTCATAATATTTTTGATAATGAAATTATACACAAATTAATATCTAACAATAATGTTATTATATTAATATCTAACGATTTTAAAGATAAAACTTTTATAAATAAAATAAATTATTTTTTTAAAAAATATATAATTATAATAACATTTAAAGAATTAACTTATAGAGAAAATTTTTTATGGATTAAACAATTTTTTATTTACAAATCATATTATTTCAATGATAGAATTTGCAATTATTTAAGTATTTTTTTTAAAAAAAAACTTGAACTTTTTATAATAAATTTCGAATTAAACATTTATAATAAATCTTTATTGCAATTATTGTTAAATATAAATTTAAATATTAATTATGACTTTTCTTTAATAAATTTACATAAAAAAAAAATAAATATGCTTTTATATGCATATAAAAATAAGAATAATCATGTTAATTTATTAAAAAAATATGACGAACTTAACTTTAAAAATAAATTTATAATGTATCTATTTATAATTTTAGATATAAATGAAAAAAATAATGAACAATTAAATTACGAAATAATATTATTTAATTTCATAATTAATACATTTTTTGAAAAGAGAAATAGGGGAAATTATTTTGATAACCTTAATATTAAATATATTACAAAAAAGTAAAGCATTAAATATTCTAATTTTAGAAAAAGATTTTGGATTTACAGAAAAAAGTGAAATAATAATAACAACTGGGACATCCTTTGTTCATATAAATAGCATTACAAAAAATTTAACAATTTTTTTAAAAAAGAATTTTAGTGGTGTAATATATACAAAGGCAGGCGTTAATACAGATTGGGTGCTAATAGAATTAGAAAACATTATTATAAACATTATGTTAAAAGAGGCTAGAGCTTATTATGACTTAGAATCGTTATATAATAAAATTGAAAATGATAAATAAAATTTTCAGGACAATTAAGTTTTATTTTTATAAAAATAATTTACCACGAATTATATCTATTTATAATTTAAATAAAAATGATTTTTTTAAAATAAAAAATATAGCTATATGGTTAATGTGCACGAAAAAAAAAGAATTTATTTGCAAGAAATGCAAATCATGCATAAGATTTAAAAAAAATATAAATTATGATTATTTTGAGTTAGTAAATAATGAAATTTTTATTTTAGAAAAATTTATTAAAAATAAACCAATTTTTTCTAACATAAAAGTTGTATTTTTATTTTTAAACAATAAAAGCAAAAACATTATAAAATTTTTAGAAAATAATGTTGAAAATAATAACACATATTTTTTACTTTTTTTAAATAATAAAAATTTAAAAATAAATAATTTATCATTAATTTTTTATGTAAAGAATAAAGTCAATCTAATATCTATAAAAGTTATAAAATTCATATATTATAAATTTTTAAACAAAAAATTTAGCTTTAAACCAACAAACTTTTTAAATATAGATAAAGTAATAATAATAGATTCGTTAATATTTTTTTTTAAAATTTATTTATACAATTTTTCTTTAAAAAAAAATAGGATATTAATAAACAATGAAATTAAAAAAAAATTGATTAAAAAAAATACATTTTTTATATTAAATGTTTTAGAAAAATATAAAAAAAACACATTTAAAAATAATAATTTAAATATTTTTTTATTAATAAATTTTATAATAGAATACATTAATGCTTAATTTTTTTCGTCAAAATAAAAAATTAACAACCCAAAAAAAAATATAAAAACAGATAAAAAAAAATGCCATGTTATACCCTCTTTTAAAAAAAAATATCCGAAAAAAGCAGCAAAAAATGGAGTCATTAATCCAGAAAATGTCATAAAAGTAGCGGAGAAATAATTTAAAAGATAACCAAAAAGATTATAACAAATTATATTAGAAATTATGGCTGTTAAAAATGTAAAAAACATAAAATAGAAAAGGTTATAAATAGGAAAAGGGTTCCAGTTTTCATTTACAACAAAAGATGTAATTAGAATACAAAAACCACCAAAAAACATACTTATACCATTGGCTAAAAAAAATGAATATCCTTTTAATTGAATTTTTTTTAAAAAAATCCAACCTATAACACTGAAAAATACAGCAAATAATAAAAATAATTCAGACATTGAAAATACCCATATAGTTTTAATATTTAATTCTTCTAATGATTTTATATAAATCATTGGTATTAAACCAAAAAAACCTATTAATATCCCAAAAAATTTTCTAGCAGTTATAAATTCATTTAAAAAAATAGGTGCTATAAAAGCTGTTAAAAACGGAGATAAACTATATATTAAACACGCTTTAGCTGATGACATAGTTTTAAGTCCTAATATTTCAAATATATTTGTAAAATAAATATTAAATAATCCCAATAGAAAGAATAAATAAAAATGTTCTTTTTTAATTTTTATTTTACCATTTAAAAATAATATAAATATTAACAAAAACCCAGATAATGCCATTCTAAACCCCATAAGAAACAATGGATCAGCATAACACAAACAAATTTTTTGTAATGAAAACACGCTAGCAAACAAAGCAAATAACAAAAAAACTAATAAAAGTCGTATTTTTTTCAATTTAATTAAAAAATATAAATTAATTTAAAATAATACCAATTAAAATATAGACAGTCAAAAGTTAAATATATATAATTTAATACAAAAAAAAAATTAAAATTTTTTGTTATATAGGTAAATAATATTATGAGTTCAGAATTAAATACAAATAAAAAGGAAATAGTAGATAATTTAAAAATGCATAACAAAGATTGTGGATCAAGTATTGTTCAAATATCATCATTATCCTTTGAAATAGATATGTTAACAACACATTTAAAAAAATTTAAAAAAGATAATCATTCTAAAATAGGATTGATTAAAAAAGTTAATTTAAGAAAAAGTTTATTAAAATATTTAAAAATTAAAGATAAAGAAAAATATGATCATATAACAAAATATCTAAATATTAGAAAATAATAAAAAGGAAAAAAAAATTGTACATTAAAACAGATATAAAATTACATAATTACACTTTAAATATAGAAATAGGAAAAATAGCCAGAAATACTGCTTCTTCGATATTTTTAGATGTGGAAGGTACAACTTTATTAATAACAATAGTTTATGCTCAAACAGATGATTGTGATTTTTTGCCACTAAAAGTTGAATATTTTGAGCGGTTTTATGCAAATGGTAAAATACCGTTTAATTATTTTAAAAGAGAAGGTAAACCTAGTGAAAGAGAAATTTTAATTGCTAGATTAATTGATAGGTCAATTAGAGCAATGTTTCCGAAAGATCTTAAATTAGAAATACAGATAACAGTAACAGTTTTATCAATAAATAAAGAAATAAATCCGGATATATTAGCAATAAATGGTGTATCTATAGCATTAGCATTATCAGATCTTCCATTTTTACCAATATCTTCAGTCAGAATAGGATTATGTAATAATTTAGTAGTAGTAAATCCAAGTTCAAGCGAAATGAAACAATCTTTTATGGAGTTAGTTTTATCAGGCACAGAAGATAAAATAACCATGATAGAAGGTAGTTTTAATGAAATAAAAGAAGAAATTTTATTAGAGTGTTTAAAAACTGGATTAACAGAATTCAATAATGTGATAAAATCAATTCAAGAACTTAAAATAAAATTAAAAAAGCAAGAAAAATTGAAATTATCAAGTAATTATGATGAAGTAAGTAGTATTTTATTCAATAAATATGAAAAAATATTTTATGAATTATATTATAATTATGATAAAAATAAAGTTAAAGAATTTAAAAATACTTTATTAACAGATTTAATAAATGAAAAAAATAATTTAAATAATAAAAATATATTAACACAAATAATAAGCAGTATAGAAAAAAAAATAATTAGAAAAAAAATAATTGATACAGGTAAACGATTAGATTTACGAATTTTTAATGAGATAAGAAATATAAATTCAGAAACAAACATATTTAAATCAACACATGGATCAGCTATTTTTACGCGAGGCGAAACTCAATCAATAGCTGTAGTAACATTAGGCACACACAAAGATTTACAATTAATAGATTGCCCATTTTTTTCTTGTTATAAAAATAACTTTATATTACATTATAATTTTCCACCATATGCAGTTAACGAACTAGGAAATGTAAATGTAATAAAAAGACGAGAAATAGGGCATGGTAATCTGGCTAAAAATGCTTTAAACTATATAATACCACTTTATGATGAATTTCCATATGTAATTAGAGTTGTATCCGAGATAACAGAATCTAATGGATCTAGCTCAATGGCTACTGTATGTAGCAGTAGTTTAGCTTTAATGGATGCTGGGGTTCCTATTAAAAATCATGTTGCTGGAATAGCAATGGGATTAATTAAAGAAGAAAATGATTGTATTATTCTAACAGATATTTCAAGTGAAGAAGATTTTTTTGGTGATATGGATTTTAAATTAGCAAAAACAAAAAATGGTATAACTGCTTTACAAATGGATTTAAAAATACCAGGAATAACACTAAATTTAATAAAAAACATAATAAATGAAGCAGGGTTAGCAACAAATAAATTGTTAAACATAATGATAACATTAATCCCAAAACACAAAGAAAAGTTATCTGAAAAGGCACCTAAGATAAAAGTATTACATATAAATAAAAATAAGATAAAGGATATAATAGGTAAAAATGGATCTATAATTAAAGATTTAACAGAAAAATATGAATGCGAAATAAATATATCAAATGATGGAATAATAAGAGTTTCAGCTAATTCACAAGAAAATATAAATTTAGTAATAAATGATATTAAAAATTTAATAAAAGAAGTGAAAATAGGCACAATTTTTAGAGGAAAGGTTACGCGAATAATTCAATTTGGTGCTTTTGTAAATATAATGAATAAAACAGATGGTTTATTACATATAAGTAAAATTAACAAATATAAAACTGTAAATCCTTTATGGGAAATTAAAGAAGATGATGTTATTGATGTTGTAATATCTAATATTGATACAGATGGTAAAATAAGTTTAAATATATTTGAATAATGAGCCGTTAGCTTAGTTGGTAAAGCTGCTGACTCTTAATCAGCTGATCGTAGGTTCAATTCCTACACGGCTCAAAATTTTTATAAAATATTGGTAGCGAGAGTGGCGGAATTGGTAGACGCGCTGGGTTTAGGACCCAGTAGGAATATCCTGTGAGAGTTCGAATCTCTCCTTTCGTATTTTGGATATTTATATTATGAACGTAGAGATTAAAAAAAAAGATTTGTTAGAAAAAGAAATAATAATAACTCTATCTAACGAAGAAATAGAAAATGAAAAAAATAAAAAAATATCGGAATTATTAAAATCAATTACAATCAAAGGATTTAGAAAAGGCCATATAACTCAAGATGTCTTAATAAATAAATTTGGCGAAAAAATAACAAATGATTCGCTTAAAGAATTAATAAATAAAATTTTCATAGAGTTAATAAATAAAAATAACTTTAAAATAATTAATTTACCAATATTTCAAATATCAAAAATAAATGAAAATACAAAAGTAGTAATAAATTTTGAAATATTGCCTGAAATAAAATTAAATATAGATAACATTAAAATTATTGAATATATATCTGAAATAAAAGATGAAGAAATAGCTGATGAAATAGAAAAATTAAAAATTATTAATGGTAAGTGGGAAGAAACAAATTTGCCCATAAATTTTGGAGATCTAATAACATTGGATATTTTCTCTTTAGAAAATGAACAAGAAACCCCACTTTTGATAAATAATGATGTATTTTTACATGAAGAATTTGTATTTTTTGATGGGTTCATAAATATAATTAAAAATTACAGCACGGGAATGGATATTTCAATAAACATAAAAGACATTAAAATATTTGATAAAATTTTTTATAATAAAAATCTCATTAAGATTTACATTAAAAAAATTATGAGAAGCAAAAAAATAGAAACAGAAATAGAATTAAAAGAAAAATTATATATAAAAGAAGACATTATTGAAAAAATAAAAGACAAACTAGAAAAAATAAGCAAAAACGTAACAAAAAAATTATTAAAAGTATCAATTATAAATAAGTTATTAGAAAATAACACATTTGAAATTCCTAAATATTTAATGACAGAGTCATTAAATGATTATGAAAAAAAAGAAATGAAGGTTGATAAAATAGAAATAGAAAAAAATATAAAGCTAGAATTATTATTAAATGAAATAAAAATTAAGTTTAACATAAATGTATTACATGATGAAATACAAAAAGTTTTAGACACATTTTATAAAAATGTTAAAAACAATAAAGATGATCTTTATAAAAAGATAGAAAATAATCTTTTAGAAGAAAAAATATTTAATTTAATACTTAACAAAGCTAATAAGATGACAAAAAAAATAACATATAAAGATTTAAAAAAACTGGAAATTGAAAATGTACACAAATATTAATTTAGTACCAATTGTTATAGAACAAACTGGTAGAGGGGAACGTTCATATGACATATTTTCTAGATTATTAAAAGAAAGAATAATTTTCATAGTTGGAGAAATAAATGATGAGATATCAAGTTTAATAGTGTCTCAATTATTATTTTTAGAATCAGAAAATCAAAATAAAGACATAGCAATCTACATAAATTCCCCAGGCGGATCAGTTATGGCTGGATTATCTATATATGATACAATGCAATTTATAAAACCAGAAATAAGTACGATATCTATAGGGCAAGCATGTAGTATGGCAGCACTATTATTATCAGCTGGAAATAAAAATAAAAGATATGCACTCCCAAATTCTAGAATAATGATACATCAACCATTAGGTTCTTATTCAGGACAAGCATCAGATATAAAAATACATGCAGAAGAAATAATTAAAATAAGATCTAACTTAAATAAAATATTGTCAAAACATACGGAAAAAAATATTATAGATATAGAAAAAGATACAGAAAGAGATTATTTTATGTCAGCAGAAGACGCTTTAAATTATGGATTAATAGATAAAATAATATACAAAAGAGATTAGGTGATATAATGAATACAAAAAATAATAAAAAATCTATACTAAAGTGTTCTTTTTGTGATAAAACCCAACTTGAAATTAAAAAATTAATATCAGGACCTAATGTATTTATATGTGATGAATGTATAGAATTATGCAATGATATATTGGCATATAATAGTGATAACAAAAAATCAGATAGTATAGAAAATATAAAATTACCGACACCAATGGAAATAAATGATATATTAAATCAATACATAATACAGCAAGATGAAACTAAGAAAATATTATCAGTAGCAGTTTATAATCATTATAAAAGATTAAAAAATTCTAGCAAAACCGCTGAACCTAAAATAAGTAAAAGTAATGTATTATTAATTGGTCCGTCTGGCAGCGGCAAAACATTATTAGCTGAGACTTTAGCAAAGGTTTTGAATGTTCCATTTGCAATAGCAGATGCAACAACATTAACAGAAGCTGGTTATGTTGGAGAAGATGTGGAAAATATAATACAAAAATTACTACAAAATAGCGATTATAATATTGAAAAAACTCAAAAAGGCATAGTTTATATTGATGAAATAGATAAAATTTGCAGAAAAAGTGAAAGCCCTTCAATAACAAGAGATGTGTCTGGTGAAGGCGTGCAACAAGCTTTATTAAAACTAATAGAAGGTACAGTAGCATCAGTTCCACCACAAGGCGGAAGAAAACATCCTCAACAAGAATTACTTCAAGTAGATACTACAGAAATACTTTTTATTTGTGGTGGAACATTTATAGGGCTAAATAAAATAATTTCTCAAAGATTAAATAAAAGTGGTATAGGTTTTTCAGCAAATTTAAAAGATGAACATATTGAATCCGAAATATTTAAAAATGTCGAACCAGAAGATTTAATAAAATATGGATTAATACCAGAGTTTGTTGGAAGATTACCTATAATAAGTATTTTAAAAAATTTAGACGAAAATGCATTAATAGATATTTTAACAAAACCTAAAAATGCTTTGATAAAACAATATATAAAATTATTTAGTTTTGAAAATGTAGAGTTAGAATTTGATACTGACTCATTAAAAGAAATAGCAACTAGAGCTAAAAAAAGGAATACAGGCGCAAGAGGATTACGTTCAATATTAGAAGAAATACTTTTAGATACAATGTACAATTTACCTTCAATTAAAAAAAATATAAAAAAAATAATAATAAATGATTCTGTTATAAAAAATAATTCTAACCCAATTTTGATTAATAAAAAATAACAAATTAAAAAAAATACATTAACATACTTGAATAGCAAAATTTAGTCCCCACCATTAATATAAAATTAGAAACAATATTCTTGAAATGAACGAAACAAATATAAATAATACACAGCAAAATTTAAATGAAAAAATAGAATCATTAAATTTGGAAATAGATAAGTTAAATAATGAATCTAAAAATAATTGGGAATTATTTGTAAGATGTAAAGCTGAAATGGAAAATTTAAAAAAGCGCACTGATAAGGAAATATTAAATACATCTAATTTCGCGTTACAAAATATATTATGTGATTTTATACCATTACTAGATAGTTTTGAATTGTGTTTTAAAAAAAAAACTGAAGATAACTTAATAAATATAGATGGAGTAATTTTAATGCATAAAATGCTTCTAAATATTTTAGATAAATACAATCTAAAAAAAATATCAACGGAAGAAAATGAAAAACTAGATATTTCAAAACATGAAGCAATATCAGTAGAATACAAAGATGATATAGAAGAAGACGATACAATTAAAACGGTTTTACAAAATGGGTATATTTTAAATGATAGAGTATTAAGATATGTAAAAGTATCTGTGTTGAAAAGAAAAAATTAAAAAAAGGGAAAAAAAATGTCAAAAGAAATAACAATAGGTATAGATTTAGGTACGACAAATTCTTGTGTAGCAATTCTTGAAAATGGGCAACCTAAAGTTATAGAAAATAATGAAGGAGCAAGAACTACGCCTTCTGTAGTTGCTTATGTAAAAAATGATAAAAAATTAGTAGGTCAAGTTGCAAAAAATCAAAGAATATCAAATCCTAAAAATACTTTGTTTGCAATAAAAAGATTGATTGGACGAAAATATAATGATTCAATAGTACAAAAAAATAAATCAACAGTTCCTTACGACATAACAGAGTCACCAAATGGAGATGCTTGGGTAAAGATTGGAAGTAAAAATATTTCTCCACAAGAAGTATCAGCAGAAATTTTAATGAAAATGAAAAAAACAGCTGAAGATTATTTAGGTAAAAAAGTAACTTCAGCTGTAATAACGGTGCCGGCTTATTTTAATGATTCTCAACGCCAAGCTACAAAAGATGCAGGTAAAATAGCTGGCTTAGATGTAAAAAGAATGATAAATGAACCAACTGCCGCGGCATTAGCATATGGATTAGATAAACAAAAAGGCGATTCTATAATAGCTGTATACGATTTAGGTGGTGGAACTTTTGATATTTCTATAATAGAAATATCGGATGTTGATGGAGAACAACAATTTGAAGTATTATCAACAAATGGTAACACATTTTTAGGTGGAGAAGATTTTGATACTTGTATAATAGATTATTTAATAAAAGATTTTAAATTAAACACAGGGATTGATTTAAAAAATGATTCTATAGCTTTACAAAGATTAAAAGAAACAGCAGAAAAAGCAAAAATTGAATTATCCTCAAAAGATATAGCTGAAATAAACTTGCCTTATATAACAGCTGATGCAAGTGGACCAAAACATTTAAATATAGAATTAACAAGAGCAAAATTAGAATCACTTGTAGAACATTTAATAGAACAAACATTAGAACCTTGTAGAATCGCTATGCAAGATTCTGGTAAGGATATAAAAGAAATAAGTACAGTTATTTTAGTTGGTGGACAAACAAGAATGCCAAAAGTAGAAGAAGCTGTAAAATTTTTTTTTAAAAAAGAAATCAAAAAAAATATAAATCCAGATGAAGCTGTAGCAGTAGGTGCTGCAATTCAAGGTGGTGTATTGTCTGGAGAAATAAAAGATGTTTTATTATTAGATGTGACACCATTATCTTTAGGGTTAGAAACAATGGGTGGTGTAATGACAAAACTAATAGATAAAAATACAACAATACCTACAAGTAAAAAACAAATTTTTTCAACAGCAACAGACAATCAGCCTGCTGTTACAATTAGAGTTTTTCAAGGAGAAAGAAAACAAGCAGCCGCTAACAAATTATTAGGCCAATTTGATTTAACGGATATTCCAGCTTCTCCAAGAGGTATTCCACAAATAGAAGTAGCTTTTGATATAGATTCAAATGGTATATTGAAAGTTTCTGCTAAAAATTTATCAACAAATAAAGAACAAAACATGGTTATAAAAGCTTCAAGTGGATTATCAGATGATGAAATTAAAAAAATGATAAAAGACGCTGAAATGAATGTTGAAGCAGATAAAAAATTTGATGAATTAGTTGCGTTAAAAAATAGAGCTGACAGTGAAATTCATTCTGCTCAAAAAGCAATGGATAGCATTGGAGATAAAATAAATATAAATGATAAAAATAATATAGAAAAAATAATAAAAGAATTAAAGGACTTATTATCAAATGACAATAAAAATGAAATAGAAGAAAAAATAAATGAATTAAATAAAACTGTCACATTATTGCATCAAGCTACATCAAATAAAAATGATAATGATAATGATAAAAATAATGATGATAACGAAAATGATACAAAAAAAGATAAAACTACAGAAGAACATGTAGTAGATGCTGACTACGAAGAAATTAAAAATAACAAAAAATAAAGTTTAGATTAAAAAAAAATTAATGAATAAAGAAGATTATTATAACGTTTTGGGAATAGATAGAAATGCTAGTGACATGGAAGTCAAAAAAGCATATAAAAAAATGGCAATGAAATACCATCCAGATAGAAATCCAGGAGACAAAAAAGCTGAGGAAAACTTTAAAAAAATAGGTGAAGCTTATGAAATATTATCTGACCCAAGCAAAAGACAAATTTATGATCAATATGGACATTCAGGATTTAACAATACATCCAACACATACTCAAATTCAACATCGCACTTTACTGATATTTTTGGTGACATATTTGGCGATTTATTTGGAGATCATAATACAACATCTAAAAATAAACCATATTCACACAGAGGAAATGATTTACTACATATTTTAAAAATAGAGTTAGAAGAAGCTGCCAACGGATTAGAAGCAATATTTAAAATAAACACACAAATAAGTTGTGAAAAATGTAATGGATCTGGCGCAAAAGATAAAGATTCTTTTATTAAGTGTAATAAATGTAACGGATATGGACAAATTAGATTACAACAAGGTTTTTTAACAATACAACAAACTTGTGATAAATGTAATGGTCAAGGATCATATATAAAGGAAATATGTGCGAATTGTTATGGAAAAGGTAGAATCAAATCAGAAAAAACAATTTCAGCCAAAATACCTGCAGGTATAAATGATAATGATAAAATCAAACTAAGTGAAGAAGGAGAAATAGGAAAAAATGGTGGACCAGCAGGTGATCTATATATACAAATAAAAATAAAAAAACATGATATTTTTATTAGAAAAGAATCAGATTTATATTGTGATGTACCAATAACATTTAATACAGCAATTTTAGGTGGAGAAATAGAAGTTCCATGCTTGACAGGAAATATTAAAATAAAAATACCAAAAGAAACTCAAACAAATAAAGTTTTTAGAATAAAAAATAAAGGAATAAAAAATTTAAGAAATAATTCATATGGTGATTTATTTTGTAAAATAATAATAGAAACACCTATAGATTTAACCGAAACTCAAATTAAAATTTTGACAGATTTTGAGACTACTGTTAAGAAGATAAATTTTCCTAAAATAACTAGCTGGCAAAATTTATTAAAAAATTTTATAGATAAAAAAATAAAATAGGCCGTGTAGGGATTGAACCTACGACCAATGGATTAAAAGTCCACTGCTCTACCAACTGAGCTAACGACCCATTTTTTTTTCATTGCTACATGTTTATAAAAATTATTATATATTACTAAATTACAAACAACTAATGAATACTTATAGTATATAATATTAATGATAAAGGCAACAAGTATTGTATAAAAAATTAAAACAAAAATTTTAATAAAACTATAATTTTTTTAAAAAATTGGAAAAAATATTAGCTATATAAGGTAATTTTTCTAACTCGATGATCATATTACAAAATTTGTTGCTATTATTGCAATCTAATTTAATAACATTTTTTGGGTAAAGAATTTTACAAACTTCAAAACCAATATCTAAAACTTTTAATAAAGAGAATAAATCTTTTGATAAATCTATATTTGAATAAATAGAATTACTAAAAACATCTTTTAAAAATAATTCATCTAAATAATAAAATAATAATCTATCATTATAATCAGAATTTAAAGAAATTTTATCTATTTTAAAATAAGTATATTCTATAGATTTAAATGGCACTAATGCCATATTATATTGATTTAACACATACCTGATTTCGCCTATTATTCTATTCTTATTGTAATCTAAACATTCCATAATTATAGATACTCCATTATCTCCAGTAGCGGAATAAACATTTTTAATTTGACTTGCAGTATCCAAACTAGAAATAATGTTATTTATAACATCTTTACTCATATTATTAGATAAAGCTTTATCTACTGTTTTTTTTAACTTAACATTTGAATTTATATCTAATTTAGAATTCCCAACTGAAACTCTTATATCGTTTGCTAATTTAGAAAATAATTTACTTTTTTTTAAATCATTAGATTGTTTTCTATGTTTTATATTTGACCATTTACTATGTCCAGCCATAAAATCTTCTTATTAAATAATAAATTATACCATAGCTACAAAATTTTTATTTACATTAATTTTAACAAAATTATCTAAAATATGATAAACTGTTAAAGGTCCTATACCACCAGGTACAGGCGTAATTAAATTAATAAAATTTGATGAAAATTCCACACAAAAATCGCCTAATACAATATCATAGTTACTTTCATTTATACCAATATCAATAACTAATGAGCCTTTTGAAACATTTTTAATTTTTAAAAAATTTAGTATGCCAACAGCAGAAATTACAATATCACTAGATTTTAAAATATCATAAAAATACAAATCATTTTTACTAACAATAACTACAGTCATACCTAAAGAATTCAATTCTAAAGATAATGGTTTGCCAACAATATTTGAAAACCCAAAAACAACACATCTTAATCCAACACAATTAATTTTAAACTTTTTTAACAAAAATAATACAGACTTTACTGTACTAGGAATAATATTTTTAGAATAACTTAAATAATAATGTCCAAAATTAAACGAATTTAATAAATCAATATCCTTATAAACACATATAGAATTAAATAAAACAGGTTTGTTTAAACGACAAACTAAAGGCAATTGAATAATAATGCCATTAATTAAAATGTCAAATTTCACTATCTTTAAAACCATTAATAATGTTTTCATTTTGACATCATTTGAAAATTTAAAAATTAAAAAATCAATACTAGATAAATAGCAAGAATATATTTTATTTTTAACATATAAATTTGCGGAAAAAATATTGCCTACAATAAAAATAGAAAAACATAACGATTTGTATGAAAAATATTTATAAAAAAATATTTCATTACAAATATTTTTAAATAAATTTTCAAAAAAATATTTTCCATTAAAAAATTTAGTTATCATAAAAAAAAATTTGACCTAAAAAATTATTATGTGTATTATAGTAACACACGGGGCATAGCGTAGTCTGGCTAACGTATCTGCTTTGGGAGCAGAGGATCGGGGGTTCAAATCCCTCTGCCCCGAAAAAGCGCTTGTAGCTCAATTGGATAGAGCACCAGCCTTCTAAGCTGGGGGTTGCAGGTTCGATTCCTGCCAAGCGCAAAAAAAAAATGGTGGATGTAGCTCAGTTGGTAGAGCACCGGGTTGTGATTCCGGTTGTCGTGGGTTCAATCCCCATCATTCACCCAAAAAAAATATAAGAATATAAAATAATAAATAATTGTCTATGTCAATAATAACAATCGAAAACTTATCTTTTAAACATAGTGATAAAATAATATTTGATAATATATCCTTAAAAATAAAAGAAAATAAAATAACAGCAATAATGGGGCCAAGCGGATGTGGAAAAACTACATTATTAAAGTTAATAGGGCGCCAACTAACACAAAATAGTGGAAAAATAAAAATACAAAATAAAGAAATATCACAATTAAAAGACTCGGAATTATACAAAATTAGAAAAAATATAGGAATTTTATTTCAAAATGGTGCTTTATTTTCTGATTTAAGTGTATACGAAAATGTAGCCTTTCCAATAAGAGAACACACAAATTTATCAGAAAAATTAATAAGAGATTTGGTGCTAATAAAGTTACAATCGGTTGGGTTGAAAAATGTATATAACTTAATGCCATCTGAATTATCAATAGGTATGGCTAAAAGGACGGCTTTAGCTAGAACTATAGCTCTAGATCCAAGCATTATAATGTATGATGAACCATTTTCAGGGCAAGATCCAATTTCTATGGCTACTTTAATGCGATTAATAAAGTTACTCAATAAATCTTTAAAAACAACTACAATAATAGTATCTCATGATGTAATAGAAACAATGAGCATAGCAGATTACATCTATATAATAAATGACAAAAGAATAATAGATGAAGGTACACCTAAAAAAATAGAACAAAGTAAAAATGAATTTACACAATATTTTATAAAAAAAAAAATAAATTACGAAAAAATTAATCAATCTTCTAAAAATACATATGAAAACGATTTATTTAATTATAGTTAACATTGGAGAAAAAATAATAGGCATTGTTAATGAGTTAGGAAAAGCAACGATTTTATTAAAAAAAACTATATTTGCTATTCTAAATCTTAAAAAAAATATAAAAAACTTTATAAAACACATATATTTTATAGGTGTTCTATCTTTAGGCTTAATAATACTATCAGGTTTATTTATAGGCATGGTTGTTGGATTACAAGGATGCTATATACTTAAAAAATTTGGCACTGAAGAAATAATAGGGCAAATGACAGCGTTAACAATAATAAGAGAACTTGGCCCAGTCGTAAGCGCTTTGCTATTTGCTGGAAGAACTGGCGCATCATTAACAGCTGAAATATGCTTAATGAAAAACACAGATCAAATAATAGCTATGGAAATGATGGGCGTAAATCCAATAATTAAAATTATAGCTCCAAGATTTTGGGCTTGTATAGTGTCAATGATAATATTAGCATTAATATTTATAGTTGTGTCAATAATTGGAAGTTATGTATCTACTGTATTATGGTTAAATGTAGATAATGATATATTTTGGACAAGTATAAGAGAAAACATAGACTTTAGAATAGACATAATAAATAGTTTAATTAAAAGCTTAATATTTGGATTTATAATAAGTTGGATATCAATTTATCAAGGATTAAATAGTAACCCAACAACTGAAGGAATAGCATTATCTACAACTAATACAGTTGTATATTCATCATTTATAATATTAAGTTTTAATTTTTGTTTAACAGCAATTATGTTTCAATGGCAATAGTATGACTAAATACAAAACAGAATTTTTTGTTGGAATTTTTGTGTTACTTGGTATAATATCAATGTTAATAATAATAACACAAATAACAGATCTAAAAAATATATATATAAAAGAAAATACTTATACGATAAAAGCTATATTTAAAAATATAGGTAACCTTAAAAAAAAAGCTAGAGTAACAATAGGTGGCGTAAAAATAGGCAGTGTAAGCAAGATAGAACTTAAAAAATCAGAAGAAAATGAATATTATCCACAAGTAGAATTATCTATAAATTGTAATTACAAAAATATACCTATAGATTCATCTATAAATATACTTATGAGCAGTTTACTAGGAGATAGTTACATTCAAATAGAAATAGGAAATGAAGAAATCTTTTTAAAAGATGGAGACATAGTAACATTAACAACTCAAGCATTAATAATTGAAGAAATAATATCAAAACTCGCGTTTAATAAGTAAATAAAATGAAAATAATAATATTTATAATATTTTTTATAAGCAACTTAGCACATTCTAATGCTATAACACCATCTGATTTTATACAAAACATAATAAATGAATGCAAACCAGCATTAGTTAAAGAAAATAATTCTTTTTTAGAAGAAACCATGGAAAAATATATAGATTTTAATGAAATAGCAACATGGATAGCTGGTAAAAAGATATGGAAAGATAGTTCAGAAAAACAAAGAGAATTATTTATAAATGAATTAAAAAAAATAATGCTAAAAACTTACAGCAAAACAATATATTACTATGTAGATGCTGATGTAGAATTTATAACACCAAAATCAAAAAAAATAGACAATAATATTTATAATACACGAACACAAATTTCTAGCATTATGAAAAAAAATAATAAAAATGTGACTATAATGTACAGATTAATTAAAAATAATGATTCTTGGCTTGTTTTTGATGTGATAATAGAAGGTATAAGCATATTAAAAAGTTTGAAAACGCAATATTCAGAAATTATAAGATTGCAAGGTATTAATGAAGCAATTAAAAAAATAAAAATTGCTAATGAATCATGAATAAGGTTGAATTAATTTTTAATAACGAAAAAGTTTTTGTTATTGGATATCTTACATTCGATAATATCGAAAAAACTATATTTTTTTTTGAAGATAAAACTAAAAATATGAATATGATAGAAATAGATTTAAAAAATTTATATAATTCAAACAGCTCTGTGTTACTTTTTATAATAAATTGTATAAGATATTCAATGAAAACTAAAAAAAAAATACAATTCTTAAATGTATCAGAAATGTTATTAGAATTAAGCAAAGTATATAATTTACATGACATAATAAACGAAAAAATTAAAAAGGAATAAAAATGAAACAAACCTTAATAACAGAAATAACAAAAAAAATACCTGATGTAGAAATTAAAATATTTACAAATGACAATAAATATTTTAACGCAATAATAATATCAAATGACTTTTTAAATAAAGATTTGGTTGAAAGACAACAACTTATATATAATATAATAAGCAATTACATTATAAACAAAACAATACACGCAATAAGCTTTAAAACTTACACTAAAGACGAATGGCTAATAGAAAATAAGGACTAAATAATTACTTTACAAATAAAAAAAAACTTAAATCGATTTTTTTAAAACCGGTTTAAGTTTTTTTTAAATTACCATTTTAAGAAATGCTTTCTATAAAACAAATAAATAAATTTTACATCTGTTTCTTCAATAAATCACCTAAAGTTGGTTTATTTTTTTGTAGCTTATTAACATATTTAGTTTCTGACTTTAAAACATCTTTTTTATTATGTATAACTTCATTTTTTACAACTAATATAATATTCCTGTTCTTTTTATCTATATTAACAATTCTAGCTTTTATCAAAGATTTATCATTTTGATCTGCTAATTTCTTACAAATTTTACTATAAATTAATTCATTAGCCTTTAAAAAGCCATCTAACTTATCATTCAACTTAACTATAAACCCTTTTTCAAGTTTTCTTATAACAAAACATTCCACTATACTGCCCTTAACAAATTTAGACGTATAACTTATAAAAGGATCCTGAGTTAATTGTTTTATACCTAATGAAATACGTTCTCTTTCAACATCTATACCCAATATAACGGCTTTTATTTCTTCACCTTTTTTATATTCTCTTAAAACATTATCATTAGAACTATCCCATGAAAGATCAGACAAATGAACTAATCCATCTATACCACCAGATAATTCAAGAAATAATCCAAAATCAGTTATAGATTTTATCTTTCCAGACACTATATCTCCATCTTTGTGTAACTTAAAAAAAGTAGCCCAAGGATTATCTGTACATTGTTTTAATCCAAGTGAAATTCTACGTCTATCAACATTTATATCCAAAATAGAAACAGAAACCTTAATTCCTTGTTTAACAACTTTATTAGGATTAACATTTTTATTTGTCCAATCCATCTCAGATAAATGAACTAATCCCTCTATTCCATCCTCTAATTCAACAAAACAACCATAATCAGTTATGTTAGTAACAACGCCACTAACCATAACACCTTCTTTATATTTAGTCTTTACAATATCCCAAGGATCTTGTGTCAATTGTTTTAAGCCTAAAGAAACTCTATTTGTTTCTTTATCAAACTTTAAAATTTTAACTTTTATATCATCGCCAATTTTTAATATATTATTTGGGTGTTTAACACGCTTCCAAGACATATCAGTTATATGTAATAACCCATCTAATCCACCTAAATCTATAAAAGCACCATAATCAGTTATATTTTTAACTACACCTGATATAGTATCACCTTCGTTTATCTTTAATAACAAATTTTGAAAATTTTTATTAGTTTTTTCTTCCAAAATAAATTTTTGTGATAAAACAATATTATTTTTCTTTTTTTCTAATTTTATTATTTTAAATTTCAGCTCTTTACCCTTAACTTCCTCAGAATCTATAGCCGATTTAAACGAAACAAGAGATCCAGGCAAAAATGCTTTTATAACATTTATTTTTACAGTAAATCCACCCTTAACTTTAGCAGTTACATAACCACTAACAGTTTCATTAGATTTATAAATTTTTTCTAAATCTTCCCAAGATCTAATCTTCTTAGCTTTTTCTCTGGATAATTTAATATCTCCAGACAAATCTTCAAGATACTCTATAACAACTTCAACTTTATTACCAATTTCTACTTCTAATCCACCATCTTCATCAATAAATTGTGCTATTGGAATATAGCCATCAGACTTCAAAAAAGCATTAATAGTAACAAAATTAGAACTTATATCGGTAACTTCACCTAATATTAAAGCTCCAGGATAAATATTAGGATTTTTTAAAACATTATTATATAAATCACAAAAACTACCATCTTTCATAAAAAAAAATCTCCCAAAAATATATAAACATTATATAAAATAAAATATTTAAATAAATAAAAATTTATACAAAATAAATAAAAAATAAATCTATAAAAAAAACTAAAAAACCAAATAATAATAATAAACTTAAAACAAATTTATTATCAAATAAAATATATTTATAAGAAAACTTTTTTATATATCTACCATACCATAAAGTATAAACAGGAAATATAACCAGAAGAATTGCTGCCACAGCACCTGCATAAGACAAAAAAAACATAAACCCATGAGGAAAAAAAATACTAAAAATAACTGGAACAAAAAATACAATAAATACACAGAAAAGTTTATTAAAATAAGAATTATAAGATAATTTTAATGCATCAAAAAAAAAATAGTACAAACTTAAAGCAACTCCAATTAAAGAACTAATTAATGCAGATAAAGAAAAAAACGAAATAACATATAATATAAAAATACTATTATTTCCAATTAATACCATAAGTTTTTCAGCTGGATTGCCATATCCAAATAAAGTTTGAACAAATAATTTATTACTGATATTAAATAAAAAAGAATATATAAAATATTCCCAAAATATATATACTAAAAGTGGTATAAAACTTCCAAAAATAATAACAAAAATTAAAAATCGCGTATTATTAAATAAATAACTTTTTAAAGACGGGATCAGAAGACTGTAACCAAATGAAGTTAATATTAGCGGTAAAGAAAAAAAACATAAACTAATGTCTAAAAACTTAAAATTTTTAATATCAAAATTTAAAACATTTACAAGATTAAGTGTTAAAAAAATATATGTTACTATCAATACAATAAAAAAAAATCTATTAATATAATCACTAAAACCTACACCAAAAAAAATTATTAAAAAAAATGGAGAAATAAAAAACAAACAAGAAAAAAAATGACAAAAAAAACTTTCACAATTAATAGAAAAAAGATCTATTAACATTGATGATCCACCTGAAATGTAAGCTGATATTAAAGAATATAAAAATAATACATATAAAAATCCAATAACTATACCAATTTTTTTTCCAAAAATAAAATTAGATATACTTATTATATTTGTATTTCCTGGTAACCAAAGAGAAATCTCTAACATAGCCAGAGCAGAAAGTGTCATACCAATCCATACAAAAAAAAATATAGAACAGACAAAATATATCTCAATTCCTATAGTTCTTATCGGTAACCCCAACATTCCAGCACCAATTGATGTTCCAGATATAAATAAGATAGAGCCAACAATCCTACTAAAAATAATATAATTCATAAAAAAATGGCTAGAGGTGGAATTGAACCACCGACACAAGGATTTTCAGTCCTTTGCTCTACCAACTGAGCTATCTAGCCAAAAATTAAAAAAAAATTTTACCATATAAAAAAAAATCTACAAATTTTTCTATTTTAACAAATAAAACATCACCAACTAAATTATTAAAACTAGAAAAAACAACACTTCTATTATTATCAGTTTTACCTAAAAAAAACTGATCTTCCAACTTTTTGTAAACAATAACTCTTTGTACAGATCCAACCATAGAACTAGTTATATTAAATGCATTATCAAATAATATATCATTTAAAACTTGCAATCTATATTTTTTTTTTTCAAAAGAAATATTATCTTTTAAATTAGACGCAATAGTTTTATTTCTTTTACTATATATATAAACAAAAGATTTATCAAACTTTAATTTTTTTACCAAATCAACAGTAAGATCAAAATCATTATCAGTTTCACCTGGAAACCCAACTATAATATCCGTAGAAACACTTAAATAGCCAGAAATATTTTTAATTTTATTAAAAATATTAATATAATCTAATACACTATGTCCACGTTTCATAAGATTCAATATGCTATCAGATCCACTTTGTACTGGTAAATGTATATGTTTAGAAAAAACATTACTACGATTAAAAACTTTTAACAACTCATCAGAAAAATCTAAAGGATGTAAACTAACAAACTTAACTCTACCAATGCCTTCTATGTTACTAATATAATCTAATAAATATGCAAAATCAATACTAATACCATTATCTATAACATTAACATATGAACCTATATTTTGCCCTAACAAAATAATTTCTTTAACACCATCTATCAATAAAGTATAAATTTCAGATATAATACTATTGAAACTTCTACTTATCTCTTTTCCTCTAGAAAATGGAACTATACAATATGAACAGTACCTATCACATCCTTCCATTATTGAAACGCAAGAAGAAAAGTCCACGTGATTATATAAATCATAAACATAATTAAATTTATTTAAATTTGATGATTGTATATCTAAAACCAATTTTCTAGTATTTAAATATTCACATATCATATCGCCTACTCTATGCAAAGATTGAGGTCCAAATATAACATTAATAAATGATAATTTTTTTATAAAAAAATCTTTATCACTTGCAGCAAAACATCCGCCAACACAAATAACTATATCTCTGGTTTGTCTTAACTTATTCCATAATCCAAGTTCAGAAATAACTTTTTTATCAACTTTATCTCTGACTGAACATGTATTCAAAATAAGTATGTCAGCATTAGAAAAATCAGATACCTCTTTAAAAAAAAACTTTTTAGACAAAACATTCAATATCAAACTAGAATCATATTCATTCATTTGACACCCTAATGTTTTTATATAGACTTGTTTCATTTAACACCTTTAAATGGCTATGAGTGGAATTGAACCACTGACATCAGCGTTATGAGTGCTGTGCTCTAACCAACTGAGCTACATAGCCATTGAAAAAATATACATATATAATTTTTTTTAATTATATCATAATATTTAAAATATACAAGACACAAAAAATAAAAATATGAACATTAAAACACGTTTTGCACCAAGCCCCACTGGTTTCTTACATATAGGAAACATAAGAACTGCATTATTTTCATGGCTTTATGCTAAAAAATATAACGGTGAGTTTATAATAAGAATAGATGACACAGATAAAGAAAGAAATTTAAAAACATATACAAACAACATAACATATATATTAAATTGGCTAAATATAAAATCTGACAAAAAATTAATTTTTCAATCAAAAAGATTAAGAACATATAAACTAATAATGGAAAAACTTATACAAGAGAAAAAAGCTTACAAATGTTTTTGTTCAAAAGATAGATTGACAAAACTAAAAAATGAACAAATAATAAATACTGGAAAAATAAAATATGATGGCTTTTGTAAAAGAAACCAATTACAAAAAGGTGATTTTGTTATAAGAATAAATACTGAAAATTACAAAGAAATAGTTTTTGATGACTGCGTAAAAGGCAAAATAACAGTTACCAATTCAGAAATAGATGATTTTATAATAGCAAAAAATGATTTTTATCCAACATACAATTTTGCTAGCGTAATAGATGATATAGAGTTTTCAATAACTGATATAATAAGAGGTGAAGATCATATTTCTAATACACCAAAACAAATAATAATTTTTAAATTATTAAACGAAAAAATACCAACATTTTCTCACTTACCAATGATTTTGGACGAAAATAAAAAAACACTATCAAAAAGAGATAAAGACTCAAATATAAATTACTATAAAAAATGTGGATTTTTACCAGAAGCTATATTAAATTACATAGTAAGATTAGGATGGTCTAACAAAGACAAAGAAATATTTACAATAAAAGAAATGATAGATTTATTTGACATAAAAAATATAAATACCGCTCCAAGCATAATGAATAAAAGCAAACTAATATGGCTAAACAAACATTATATAAAAACTTTAGAAACAAAAAAAATAATCAGAGAAATAATCAATATAGAAAAAAACTTTAATCTAAATTATATGATAGGACCAAATTTAACTGAATTAATAAACTTTGCAAAATTTAAAGTTAATACTTTAGAAGATATAATAACAAATTATACTTTTTTTTATAAAGAAAATATTAAAATAGAAGATGAGTTATTAAAACTTTTTTTTTCGGATAAAATAATAAAGATTATAGAAAATTTATACACTAATTTAAAAACATTTAATTTAAAATGGAATATAGAAAATATAAAAATATTTATATCTAATATAATTAATGAAAATAAAACAACTTTCATAGAATTAGCTCCAACAATAAGAATAATAATAACTGGAAAAAACATATCCTTATCAACATATGAATTAATATTTCTTACTGGAAAGATATTGCTTTTAAAAAAAATTAGAAATATTATTAAACAATATGAAAATGGGGCTATAGCTCAAATTGGTTAGAGCGCTTGTATGGCATGCAAGAGGTTAGCGGTTCAATTCCGCTTAGCTCCATTCAAACATGTCTCCATCGTCTAGTGGTTAGGACATCGCCCTTTCACGGCGGTAACAGGGGTTCAAATCCCCTTGGGGATGATAAAGAGGAGAGGTGGCAGAGCGGCTTAATGCGGTGGTCTTGAAAACCATTGAAGATAAAATTTATTCTTCCCAGGGTTCAAATCCCTGCCTCTCCGATAAATAAATCTTGACATATTATTATGTAAAGATAGAATAATATAAGTGCGGGAATAGCTCAGTTGGTAGAGTACAACCTTGCCAAGGTTGGGGTCGCGAGTTCGAACCTCGTTTCCCGCTAATAAATAAGGCTGAGTGGCAGAATGGATTATGCGGTGGCCTGCAAAGCCATTAATGTCGGTTCAATCCCGGCCTCAGCTTAAAAGCCCGGATGGCGGAATAGGTAGACGCAAGGGACTTAAAATCCCTCGGAAGTAATTCTGTGCCGGTTCAAGTCCGGCTCCGGGTAAAAAAAATGAAAAATAATATAAATGGTATTCTAATAATAATTGGTAGCAGCATAGGTGCTGGTGTTTTGGGGATGCCAATAACTTGCAGTCTAGTTGGATTAATACCATCAGTAATACTAATGCTAATAATTGCATTATATATGAGTGAAACTGCAAAAATAATAACTCGTTTATTAATAAAAACACAATCTGAAGATTTAAGTGTCGCCTTCAAAAAAAATTTATCCACATCAAATTACACAATCAGCTTAATAACATATGGTTTCTTATTTATAACCATAATAGCAGCTTATATATCAAAAAGCAGCACATTATTAAAAACTATAATAGATACTACCGCCTACACAAATATAAACATAAATATATGTTATATAATTATAATATCAACGATGATATTAATATTAAATTCAAAAAATACCCAATTTAAATATGCAAATAATATATTAACAATAGCATTAATAAGCGTATTTTTAATAATAATATTACAAAACTCAAAATCAGAAATTAATATAACGAATATAGAAAAAATAAATATAAATAACATAAAATATGTTTATCCTATACTAATAACATCTTTTGGGTTTCATAATATACTTCCATATTTAAAAAATGAATTTAAAAATAATGAAAAAAAATTAAATAAATCAATTAATATAGGTATAATAATAACACTACTAATATACATTATATGGATATCATTTATAATAATTTTTAAAAATAATTATTATAAATTAGACGATATAGAAAATTATAACTCTGATAAAATAATAACCGAATTACTAATAATTAAAAAAAATAATAACTTAACAATAACAATAGTAAATACATTTTCTTTTTTAGCTATAATAACTACAATTTTTGGCATAACTATAAGTATGAATTTTTTTTTTAAAAAGATATTTACTGAAATACCAGAAAAAATAATTAAAATTTTAATAATAATTCCACCAATAATTTTAATGAAATTAAATACAAATATATTTTTTACAGCATTGGAAATATCTGGAGGTATATTAACATTAACAATATTCGGATTAATGCCTATTATAGCAATTAAAAAACAAAAAAATGAAAATTTGTTTAAATTAAACTTTTTATATATAATAACAGTAATAATAATTCTTATATCATTAACACTTCAAATAAAAAAAATAATATGACAGACTTAATAAAAATAACAAACGACGCATTAAAATATTTATCATCTAATTTGATTTTAGAAAAAGAAAAAAATTTAATTATATATATATCAGTAACATACCCATATACACAATACGCTTATGTAAACATAACATATTGCAAAAAAGAAGATTTAAGTAAAAATGATGTAAAATTAAATTTAGAAAACATTGATATATATTTAGATGAAAAAATAGAAAAACTTATAAAAGATGCTGTTATAGATATAAAGGAAAACACACTAAAAATAAATGCTCCAAACTTATTTAATAATAAAAAAAATGAAAAATATGATATTAAAGATCAAATTAAAATACTTTTTGAAACAGAAATAAACACTATGTTATCTCAACACGGCGGATTTATAGAATTAATAGATATAGAAAACGATGAAACATTAATAATAAAATTTCACGGGGGATGTCAAGGATGCGGAATGGTAAATTTCACAATGACAAATTACATAGAAAAAATAATTAAAAAAAATTTTCCACAAATAAATGAAATAAAAGATACAACCTCACATGAAATAAGAAAAAATTCATACTACTAAACTATAAAAAATTTCTTTAATAATTTTAATGATTCCTTTTCTAAAACACCACTCTTAACTTTTATATTATTACTACAGTACTTATTATTACTACCAGAACGTACTCCAAAAACAAGTTTTTTTATTCTATGATAACAAATGAAAGAAAAGCATACAACACATGGTTCAAGAGTAACGTATAAAGTACATTCACTCAAAAAATTTTTTGACAAATAAAAACACGCTCTAGAAAAAACATTACTTTCGGCATGACAAAAATTATAAATGTAACAAGAATTTAAACAATAAGAAATTTCAAAATTATCATAAACTAAAATAGCACTAACAGGTAATTCATTTATAGACAAGGCTTTATTAGCTATCAACAAAGCTCTTGCCATCCAAAATTCATCATCCATTTATATTTCTATCTACCAATTCTATAAAAGCTAAAGTAGCACAATCTCCACGTCTGATACCATATTTTAAAATTCTAGTATATCCACCGGGCCTACTAACATACCTTTTTCCTAAAACAGAAAAAAGAATATGTACACTATTTTTATCCCTAACTGTTTTAAAAACAAGTCTTCTATTACTAATAGAATCATTTTTAGATAACGTTATTAAAGGTTCTATATAACCTCTTAATTCTTTAGCTTTTTCTAACGTAGTTTTTATAATGCCATATTTTATTAAATCCTTGCACAAATTTAAAAATAAAGCTTTTCTTTGTTCTGAATTTCTATTAAAATATCGTCCAATATTTCTATGTCTCATAATTAATCCATTTCACTTTAAATTATTATCATTTTTATATTCTTCTAAAACTTTAACCCAATTATTATCCTTGCAACCTAAAGATAAACCTCTTTCATGTAAAACATGCTTAATTTCAGCTAAAGACTTTTTCCCAAGATTAGGTGTTTTTAATAATTCAGCTTCGCTCCTTTGAACCAAATCTCCAATGTAATATATGTTTTCAGCTTTTAAACAATTGGCTGATCTTACTGTTAACTCTAAATTATCTACTGTTTTAAATAATTCTGGGTTAATTTTGTCTTTGACTGAAGATTTAACATCAACTTTTTCTTTTTCAAAACTTATAAAGACAGATAATTGTTCAGATAAAATTTTAGACGCCCAGTGCAAAGATTCTATAGCACTAATTGTTCCATTAGTACTAATATTAATTATTAATTTATCTAAATCACTTCTATCTTTAAAGCGTATATTTTCAACCTCATAACTTACTCTATTTATAGGACTAAAGTAAGCGTCAAGCTTTAACCATCCAGAAAAATCAAGCTTGTTAAAATCAATTTTTTCACTTGAAGAAATACAACCTCTGCCTTTATTAACTTTTATATCTATTCCTAAATCACCAGATGCATCAACAGTTGTTATATAATAATCCGGATTAATAATCTTAACGTCAGGCGGCAAAACAAAATCAGACGCAAAAACATCACACGGCCCCTTTTTACTTAAACTTAACTCAACATTATCCTTATTATGCATTTTAAAACAAATACCACTTAACTTTATCATAATATCCATAACATCATCATAAACACCATCTTTAATCATAAATTCATGCAAAACACCAGATAATCTCGCCTCTACTATAGCGCATCCAGGCATAGAAGATAATAAAACTCTACGTAATGCTGTGCCAATAGTATGTCCAAATCCTCTTTCTAATGGTTCTATAACAACAGAAATATCATTATTTGTTAAATCTTTTATATCAACTATTTTGGGTTTTAAAAAATCATCAAAAAAACTAGACATATAAATTACTCAAAAAAAATTATTTGGAATAAAATTCAACAACTGATTGTTCATTTAAATCACTAGATAACTCTTTTCTTTCTGGGGATCTTAAAAAAACAGAAGTCATATTTTTAATGTCAACATCAATCCATTTAACAAAACCAATCTTTTCTGCACATTTCAAAGCATAATGTATTCTAACTTGATCTTTACTTTTATCCCTAACTTTTATAACATCACCAACTTTAACTATAAAAGAAGGAAAAACAATAACTTTTTCAATTCCATTTCTAACAACAGAAATAGATTTGTGTGAAACTAACTGCCTAGCTTCAGCTCTTGTTACAGCAAACCCAGACCTATAAACAACATTATCTAATCTAGATTCTAATAACTTTAAAAGCAATTCACCACTAGCGCCTTTTTTTTTTGAAACCCTAAAATAAGAATATCTAAATTGCTTTTCTAATACACCATACATATATTTTATAGTTTGTTTAGCACTTAACTGTAAAGAATGACTGCCGCTAGATTTTTTTCTTTTATTACCATGTTGCCCTGGAAAAACTTTTAGATTACACTTGCTGTTAATATCTCTACCACCAATACTTTTTAACCCTAAATCAAGTCCTATTCTCCTAGACATTTTACATCCAGATTTTAAATAACGCGCCATAAAAAAACTCCTTCTATACTCTACGTTCTTTAGCAGGTCTACAACCATTATGTGGAATACTTGTTACATCTGCTATATAAGTAACTTTTAAAAAATTAGCTAAACCACGTATTGCAGCTTCTCTTCCAGGACCAGGACCACTAACATAAACCTCAACAGAAGTTAACCCATGAACTTCTTTTGCAATTTTAGAAACAGATTTAGATGCTACTTGTGCTGCATAAGGGGTACTTTTTTTAGAGCCTTTAAATCCTTCACTGCCAGCAGTTTTCCATAATAATACATCTCCAATAAGATCAGTTATATAAATCAATGTATTATTATAAGAAGCTTTAATGTAAATTTTTCCAGAAGTAACTTGTTTTTTACTTTTTTTTACCGTTTTATTTTTTAATTTTTTTAACATTTAATATCCTATTTTAAGATTTCTTTCTCGATCTTTTTCTTGTTCTAGCATTAGTCTTAGTGCGTTGTCCTCTAACAGGTAACCCAACTTTATGCCTAACTCCTCTATAACACTTTATATCTTTTAAACGTTTAATATTAAATCTAATTCGTGTTCTTAAATTACCTTCTATATCAAATTCAGAAACAACTTTTTGAATAGACATTATAGAACTTTCATCCAATTGATTAACTTTTAATGATGGTAATACATTAGCTTTTTTGCAAATATAATAAGAACTAACTTTTCCTATACCATAAATTTTTCTCAAAGCTATAACAATATGTTTATTAGATTCTAATATAACTCCAGCAACTCTAACCATAAGCCCTCCTTAACCTTGCCTTTGTTTATGTTTAGGATTAATACATATAACTCTTAAAATCCTGTTTCTTCTAACAATAAGACAATGTCTGCAAATTTTTTTAACAGAAACTCTAACTTTCATTATAAAACACCTATAATTAATAAATTTTTCAAAAACCAGTTAATTTATATTTTTTAATAAGTCCGTCATATTTATAGGAAATCATTTTTGATTGAACTTGAGAAATAAAATCCATTATAACAACTATAACTATTAATAAAGAAGTTCCTCCAAAATAAAAAGGAACATTTAAAAAAGTAACTAAAAATTCAGGGAGTAAACAAACAAACGTCAAATAAAAAGCACCTATTATAGTCAACTTTTTAACAATTTTATCTATATAAGCAGCAGTGTTATCGCCTGGTCTTATACCAGCAATAAAACCTCCTGATCGTTTTAAATTATCAGCTGTATCAGAAGATTTAAAAACCAATGACGTATAAAAAAAACAAAAGAAAATAATAAATAAAGCAAATAAAAATAAATAAGGAAGTTTACCAGGAGTAATTATATATCTTATGCTATTTAAAATAAAATTACTTGAATTTGGATCTAGCCAGTGTATTAAAGTAATTGGAAATAAAATTAAACTCGACGCAAAAATAGGTGGAATAACTCCAGACATATTGATTTTTAACGGCAAAAAAGTCGTTTGCGCAGCAAAAACTTTTCTACCTTGCTGCCTTTTAGGATAATTAATAGTTATTTTTTTTTGTGCTCTCTCTACAAAAATAATTAGAAAAATAACAACAAATAAAACGATAAGAAATAAAAACATAACAATAATATTTAATTCACCTTGTCTTACTTTTTCTAATGTTGAAGCAACGCTTCTTGGTAAATTCGAAACTATACTTGTGAAAATTATCAAAGATATACCATTACCTATGCCCTTCTCATTAATTAACTCACCCAACCACATAAGAAATAATGTGCCAGCAACTAAAGTAATAACAATTACAGAATAAAATAAAAAGTTAAAATTAGAATATATGCTAAAATTAATAATCATTTTAGCCATAGCTACAGCTTGAAAACTAGACAAAACGACAGTTAATAAACGTGTATAATCGGACATTTTACGCCTACCAAAATCACCGTCCTTCTTAAGTTTAATCATTGGTTCCCAAGTCGTTGAAAGTAATTGAATAATTATAGAAGATGATATATATGGCATAATACCTAACGAAAAAACAGTTATCTTGGATAAAGCTCCACCAGAAAATAAATTAAACAAACTAAATATTCCAGCATTATCATCAGAGAAAGAATTTAAAATCTGTTTAGCATCTACTAATGGAATAGGTATATGCGCACCCAGTCTATATATAATTAAAATAAAAAAAACAAATAACAATCTATTTCTAAGATCGTTAACGGTATTATTTTTTTCAAAAAATTTAGATGTCATAAAATAACAAAATTAATAAAATAACAAATATATTATACATAAGAACAAAAAATAAAAATATAATAAATCCTAAATATGTAAAAAAAATTTTATAATTAAATAATATTGTAGTAAACATCTTTTATTAGTATAATTCAATTTTCCAGAATTGACAAATCGGAGTGATAAAAATGTCAGATGTTAAGCAACTAGAAGAATTTGGTCGTTGGAGAAAATTGCTCTGGCCAATTCACAATCACGAACTAAAAAAATTCCTTCCTTTAGGATTTATAATGTTCGGAATATTGTTTAATTATACTTTATTGAGAGATACAAAAGATACTTTAGTAGTAACTGCAGCTGGCGCCGGATTAATACCTTTTTTAAAATTCTATTGTGTAACTCCAGCAGCAGTAGCATTTGTGGTGATTTATGCAAAATTATGCAATGTTTTTAACAAAGAAACGATTTTTTATATAGTTGTAACCCCGTTTTTATTTTTTTTTGCAGCATTTGCTTTTATAATATATCCAAATTTTGATGTATTACATCCTTCATCAACACTTATAAATAATTTAAACAATGAATATCCAGCATTTAGTGGATTCATAAATATATATGCATATTGGTCATATTCCGCATTTTATGTATTAGCAGAAATTTGGGGTAGCGCAATGGTAGCCCTAATGTTCTGGCAATTTGCTAATGAAATAGTTAAAATAAGCGAATCAAAAAGATTCTATGGATTATTTGTAGTAATAGGGAACATCTCGCTTATATTATCAGGACAAGTAGTAAGATATTGTTCTACAGGAATAAAAGCATTTGTATCAGATGATCCTTGGAAATGGTCATTATATTTATTAATGGGCACTGTGGTAATAATGGGAATTGCAACCATGTATTTATACAGATGGATGTATTTAAATGTATTAACAGACCCAAGATATTATGATCTAAATAAAAATGAACCAACAACTAAAAAGAAAAAAAGTAAACCTGGGTTGTCAGAAAGCTTAAAAATAATAGTAAAATCTAAAGAATTAGGTTTGATAGCTACATTAATAATGGCATACGGAGTAACAATAAATTTAGTAGAAGTTCAATGGAAAGAACAATTAAAATTTTACTATGCTGGAGACAAAGGTGGGTACAATGCTTTTATGGGAAATTACTCTACCTGGTCTGGAATAATAACAATATTGTTTAGCTTATTTATAGGATCAAACATATTAAGATTATTAAGTTGGTTTAAGGCAGCAGTAATAACTCCTTTTGTAATAATTATTGGCGGAACAGTATTCTTTTGTTTTATATTAGCAAATGATATATCATTAATTAAAAATGCTACATATAATTTATTATCATCATTAGGAACAACACCTGTAACAGCAGCAACCTTCTTGGGTGCAGCAATAGTTATAATATCAAAAGTTGTTAAATATTCTTTATTTGATCCAACAAAAGAAATGGCTTACATACCATTAGATGATGAATTAAAAACAAAGGGTAAGGCAGCTGTAGATGTAATAGGTGGAAGAGCAGGTAAAGCAGGCGGCGCTTTCGTACAAAGTACTCTTTTATCAATAATGGCCACAACAAACGTATTATCAATAGCACACATAGCTTTTGGAGTTTTCTTCGTAGTAGCTATATTATGGATTATATCAGTTAAATTCTTATCTGTTAAAGTAAAAGAAAACACAGATAGAAAAATGGACGAAATAAACGCAGCTGAAAAATTGAAAGCAGACGGAACTAAATAGAAAAAATAGGGCTTTAAGCCCTATTTAGAAAAAAATAAACCAAGTTCAAATAATAACCATATAGGAATTGCAAGTAAAACTTGAGAAACAACATCCGGCGGCGTCAATAACATACCTAAAATAAATGCAAATATTATAACATAAGATCTTTTTTCTACAAAATCTTTCTTCTCTACAATCCCTGCATATGTCAAAAAATATATAACTAAAGGTATTTGAAAACTTATACCACACGCCAAAATAACTGAAGTCATAAACTCAATATAATTGTTTATTGAAATCATAACAACTACATTAGACGGTGAACATGTCATAAAAAAATTTAACGCTAATGGACAAATAACATAAAATGCAAAAGAAATACCTATAAAAAATAAAAAAATACTAAAAAATAAAAATGGTTTTACAAAAATTTTTTCATGCCTATAAAGACCTGGAGCAATAAATCCCCACAAATTAAAAATAAAATAAGGCAAACATACCAATAAAGCTAAATTAAAAGATAATTTTAACGGAACTAAAAATGTAGAAGTGACATTTGTAGCTATAATGCTGCTACCTATTGGTAGTTGTGATTTAATAGGTAAGGAAAACAAATCATAAACAATATCAGAGTAATAAAAAAACACAGAAAAAATAACAATACAAAAAAACATAATATATATTATTCTTTTTCTAAGCTCAAAAAAATGTGTATTCATTTTATAAAAATAAAAAAAAATTTATAATGGTTAAATATTAACAAAAAACATAAAATTAATCAAATAATAAACATGATAAAAATATACAATACTTTAAATAAAAAAAATGAAAGTATAAAAAATAATATAATAAAAATATATACATGCGGAATAACGGTATATGATAACTGCCATATTGGTCATGCAAGATTATTTCTTTTATTCGATTCTTTAATAAGATATTTGAATACTTCAAATAAAAAAATAATTTTTATAAGAAACATAACAGATATAGATGATAAAATTATTAAAAAAGCAAAGGAAAAAAACATACATATAAAAACATTAACTGAAAAATTTATAAAAAGCATGCATGATGACACAAAAAAATTAAATATAATAGAACCGACTTACGAACCAAAAGCAACTTCTTTCATAAAAGAAATGATAGAACTAATTAAAATAATTAAAAAAAAATATACATATAAAAATAAACAATCTGCAATATATTTTGAAGTAAATAAATTAAATAATTACGGAATGCTATCAAATCAAAAAAATAAAAGCATTAAACAATCTTATCAAAATAATAAAAAAAATAAAAATGATTTTGTATTATGGAAAAACTTTAAAAAAAAAGAAAAAATTTACTGGCAAACTCCATGGGGAAAAGGAAGACCAGGATGGCATACAGAATGCGCCGCAATGACAATGTATTATTCAAAAGACTATATAGATATACATGGTGGAGGACAAGACCTATTATTTCCACACCATGAAAATGAGTTAGCTCAATGCATAGCAAGTGGTAAAAAAGATTTTATAAAAATATGGATGCATGTTGGACAATTAAAAATAGAAAAAAAAAAAATGTCAAAAAAACTTGGCAATCAAATTTTAATTAAAGATTTATTAAAAAATTATAATGAAGAATATCTAAGATTTTTAATTTTATCAACCAATTATAAAAAAAGTATAAATTTTAACTATGAAACACTTAAAAAAATGAAAATAACACTAGATAAATTATATAAAATTAAAGAAAACTTAAAAAATAAAAAATTTAATATAAACCCAGAAATAAATAAAGCGTTTGATGATGCGCTTCAAAATAATTTTAACACACAAAAAGCAATTGCAATTTTATTTAAAAAATTAAAAGAAAAAAATGACATAGAAATAAAATATTCAACAATAGAATTATTAAAAAAAATAGGACTATTAAAATATGAAACTCTAAAAATAAAAAAATTAAATATAGAAAATATTGAAACTTTAATAGCACAAAGAAATGAAGCAAGAAAAAATAAAAATTGGTCACTAGCTGATAAAATTAGACAAAAATTAATTAAATTTAATATAAAAATAAAAGATCAAAAAGATAACACAACTATTTTTGAACCAGATTAAAAGTATTTATTATAATAAAATTTAATTTTATATATATTTGTTTTAAAATTTTTATTATAAAAAATATAATTAATTTTAAATGAATACGAATTATAATATTTATTAGAGTATATAAATTGAGCTAAATCCATAAATAAATATTTTTTAAAAAAATTATAATTCTTATCATTAATTTTAGAATCTAAATCATTAATTAATATATAATTAATTAACTTTAATTTATCTTTAAAAGAATTGATTTTAAAAAAAAATAAAAACAAAAAATAATCATTTATAAAAAAAATATTTTCAAAAAACCACTTAAATTTAAATAAATTAATTAAAAAAACTTTATATCTTTTAGATAAACTAAAATCTTTAATATACCTATCTATAAGAATTAAGTTTTTTTTATTGTAAAAAAATAAATAATCGAATGTAAAATAAGAAATATAATAAAATGAAAGTTTATAAAACAAAAGAATAAACTTAAAAAATATATTATTTGTAAAAAAATAAATATTTAAAAATATATTATTTATTTGTAAAATAAAATCTAAATAAATATTAAAAAAATATTTATTAGAAAAAAAAAATAATAAATTTAAATCATAAAAGATAAACTTTAAAAGTTTAAATTTAAATAATAAAGAAAAAAATAAAAATGCATTTTTATAATGCAAAGACAAAAAAATTTCTTTAAAAACACGTTCAAATGTAAAATTTAATATTTCTCCTTTAAAAACAATTTTTTTTATAAAAGATTCCGTATAACTAGATATAAAAAAATTAAAATTAAAATATTTAATAAAAAATCTAAAAATACGTAAAATTCTCAACGAATCATCAAAAAAAGCAAAAGATACATGTAAAATTCTTTTATTTTTTAAATCATCTTTACCATTAAACAAATCTAATGAAAACCCAAATTCATTTAAAATTAAAGTATTAATAGTTAAATCTCGTCTTAGTAAATCTTCACTTAATGAAACATAAAATGAAAAATCACATTTAAAATTATAATATCCCTTTCCAACTTTTTTTTCTTTTCTAGCTAAAGTATATTCTTCTTTACTAAAAGGATGTAAAAAAACTGGGAAGTCTTTTCCAACACGTTTAAACCCCATCCTTAAAAAATTAATAATATCAGAATTAATTATAACCCAGTCAAATTCCTTAAAATTCAACTTTAATATTTTATCCCTAACAGACCCGCCAACCAAAAACACATTTAACATAAATATATTCTAAAACTTCTTAAATAAAAAAAATAAAACATTTCCAATAACCTTTTTCTTAATTAAAAAAAGATCATACGAAAAATAATTCAAAGCAAAAACAAAATTAGTTTCGAAAAAAAAGAATACACACTTGCGTAAAAATTTTACTGAATTAATTTTTAATAAAAAAAAATCAATATTTTCAAATGAATATGGTGGATCTAAAACTAATAAAGAAAAATTTAAAAAATTAATATCTTTTAACCAAACTAAAGAATCAACATTGTACAATAAAAAATTATCATCTACACTAATGTTCAATTTATTTAAACTTACAAAGATATTTGATATATTAATTTCTTTAATATCAAAATTCAGTACTTTTTTAGCACCATAGTTATAAAATTCAAATCCAAAAACACAAGACCCACAAAAAAAATCAATAACATACAACTTAGACACAAATAAAAAAATCCAAGAAAAAAACTGTTTTCTAACAATATTTTTAGTAGGTTTTACACTAGAACTAAAAAACAAACGTTTGTTATCAAAAACAATAAAATTTAAATTCATAAATTTTATTTAAAATAATTTAAAAAAAAACGATATAATAATATATATATATATACAAGAGGTGAAAAATGTTAAAAATAAACTTTTTAAATAAAATAAAAGAAAAAATATCCAATAAAATAGAAAATTTATTTAAAACTGAAAAAAAAAATTATATTGAACAATTAACTAATATTTTAATAGATGCAGATGTATCACAAGATTTAGCTGAAAATATACAAAAAGAAATTGAAAAAAAAAATATAAAAGATATAACTGAACTAAAAATAGAATTATATAAAATAATGAAAAAAATATTAAAAAACTCTGAAAAAAAACTAACATTAAATTCTAATATTCCTTTTACAATATTAATAATAGGAGTAAATGGTGTGGGTAAAACCACAACAGTTGTAAAACTAGCTAATTTACTTCAAAAACAAAATAAAAAAGTTTTGGTAGCAGCTGGAGATACATATAGAGCAGCAGCAATAGAACAATTAGATATATTATGCAAAAAACACTCAATACAAATAACAAAACAACACGCAAACGCAGACAGTGCATCTGTAATTTTTGATGCATTAAATATTGCAAAAAACAAAAATATAGATATACTAATAGCAGATACATCAGGAAGGCTACATAATAATGATGTATTGATGAATAACCTTAAAAAAATAAATTCAGTTATTAAAAAGATAAACCACATAGGCGCAAATGAAATCTTTTTAGTATTAGATTTAAATATCGGACAAAATTCAATCAAACAAGTTGAAAAATTTAATGAATGTGTTAAAATATCAGGATTAATACTTACTAAAATGGATGGCTCGGCAAAAGGTGGAGCAATATTATCTATAGCAAATAAAAATATACCAATAATGTATACATGTAATGGTGAAGATATATCACATATAGAAGAATTTAAATCTGAAATTTATATTAAAAACTTATTAAATATGGAGTGATGGCCGAGTGGCTGAAGGCGCTCCCCTGCTAAGGGAGTATAGTTTTTAAAAAAAACTATCGTGGGTTCAAATCCCACTCACTCCGAAAAAGCGCTCGTAGCTCATTTGGAATAGAGCATCTGGCTACGAACCAGAAGGTAGGAGGTTCAAATCCTTCCGAGCGCGAAAACTACTCATTTATTCTATATATTATCCTACCCTTAGATAAATCGTATGGAGAAATTTCTACTACAACTGTGTCTCCAGTTAATATTCTAATGTAATTTTTTCTCATTCTACCAGAAATATGCGCATTAACTATATGATCATTTTCTAATTTCACTTTAAAAGTTGCGTTAGGTAAACTTTCCATTACAACACCCTTAAACTCCATGACATCTTCTTTTTTCATATAAATACCATAAAAAATAAAAAACTAATTTAAAATTATCAAAAAAACAAAAATAATTCAATTAAAAAAAAAAAATATTTGATTTTTTTTTTTAATTAATTAAAATTATATTAAAATTATTTATATTAATTAACTATGAATGAAACAAATAATCAAATAAAAGAAAAATGGATTTTATTAGATGCTGAAAATAAAGTGCTAGGTAGATTGGCTTCAAAAATAGCTATATATTTAATGGGTAAAAATACAATAGAATATAAAAGAAATGTCGTATCGGGCTATAATATAATAGTAATAAATGCAAAAAAATTAATTTTCACTGGCAAAAAAATAAATAATAAAGTATACTATAGACACTCTGGATACCCTGGCGGATTCAAAAAAACACTATTAAAAGATTTGGTAGAAAAAAATATTCAATTTGTAATAAAAAATGCTGTAAAAGGAATGTTGCCGAAAAATAAATTACAAAAAATAATGTTAAAAAGATTAAGAATTTTTTCTACATCTACCCATATTCACGAAGCACAAAAACCAGAAAAAATAGAAATATAAGAGAATAAAAATGAGTAATTACATCTACAGTACTGGAAAGAGAAAAACAAGCATAGCTAGAGTTTTTTTAAAAGAAGGGGATGGCGAAATAATAATTAATAATAATTCAGAACAAAATCCAAAATTTATAACAATAATAAAAAAAACACTAATGTTACTAAACATAAATAATAAGATAGATCTTAAAATAACAGTAAAAGGTGGTGGACTGACAGGACAAAGCGAAGCAATAAGACATGGGTTAAGTAAAGCTTTAGTTATTCTAGATAAAAAGAATATAAATGAAGAAAATTCTTTTAGAAAAAAATTAAAAAAACTTGGTTTTTTAACTAGAGACTCAAGAAAAGTCGAGCGAAAAAAAGTTGGCAGAAGAAAAGCTAGAAAAAAGGAACAATATTCAAAGAGATAAAAAAGTTCTTTAAAGGAGATTTAAATGAACAAGAATTCAATAAATTCAAAAAGAAGACAATACATAATAGGTGCATCATTACTTGGTGGTGTTGGGTTAGGACTTGGGGCCATTCCATTTATAACTTCATGGTTACCCAGTGCAAGAGCAAAAGCAATGGGAGCTCCAGTAGATCTTGATATTACAAAAATAGAAGAAGGCCAAAAAGTAACATTAGATTGGAGAAGTCAGCCGGTATTTGTAATAAAAAGAAGTAATGCAGCTTTAGAAACACTAAAAACATTATCTGAAAAATTAAGAGACCCAAACTCAAACGAACCGCAACAACCAATGTATGCAAAAAATATAACTAGATCTATAAAACAAGAAATACTTGTTGTCATAGGAATTTGTACACATTTAGGATGTGTACCATTATATAAACCAAAGGCTGGCGAAATAGATCAATCTTGGGTAGGCGGATTTTTCTGTCCTTGTCATGGATCACGCTTCGATCTAGCAGGAAGAGTTTTTAAAGGGGTTCCAGCTCCATGCAATCTAGTCATACCACCTCACAAATATAATGGAAACATACTAAGAATTGGAGAGGAATAATTTCGGAGAATATATGTACACACTAATAAAAAATTTAGAAATTTGGATAAACAAACGTTTTCCATTAGACAAATTATGGAAAGAGCATATGTCTCAATATTATGCGCCAAAAAATTTTAATTTTTGGTACTACTTTGGATCATTAGCTTTATTAGTATTTGGAATACAAATATTAAGTGGAATTTGGCTCGCCATGTTCTACAATCCTTCTAGCTTAGAAGCTTTTGACTCTGTAGAATACATAATGCGCGATGTAAAATACGGATGGCTGATAAGATATATACATTCTACTGGGGCATCATTTTTCTTTGTGGTATTATATTTTCATGTATTTAGAGGGTTATTATATGGATCATATAAAAAACCAAGAGAACTTTTGTGGATAATTGGTGTTTTATTATTCTTATGTCTTATGGCAGAATGCTTTTTTGGATATTTATTACCTTGGGGTAATATGTCATTTTGGGGAGCACAAGTTATAACATCACTTTTTGGAGCCATACCAGTAGTAGGTGGACCACTAGTAGAATGGATAAGAGGCGATTATGCCGTAAGCGGAGTAACATTAAACAGATTTTTTTCAATACATGTATCAGCAATGCCGATTGTTTTTATAGTACTTATAGCAACACATTTAATAGCACTACACGAAGTAGGTTCTGGTAATCCAGATGGCATAGAAATAAAAGAAAATAAAAACGAACAAGGAATTCCATTAGATGGTATACCTATGCATCCTTATTATACCGTAAAAGATTTATTTGGAGTGTCAGTTTTTTTAACTGCGTTTTTTTCTGTTGTATTTTTTAAACCTGATTTTTTTAGTTTATTTTTAGAAGGTCCGAACTTCACTCCTGCAGACCAGTTAGCAACACCAGAACACATTGCTCCAGTTTGGTATATGACCCCATATTATGCTATATTAAGAGCAATACCAAATAAATTGGCAGGAATAGTAGCTATGGGCGCATCAATAGCAATTTTATTTACATTACCATGGTTAGATAGAAGCCCAGTAAAATCTATGCGATATAAAGGAATTTTATCAAAAATATCATTATTCATATTTATAATAAGTTTCTTTATATTAGGCTATTTGGGAATGGAACCACCAAGTGCAACAAAAACTTTACTTGCACAAATATGTTCATTTATATATTTCGCTTTTTTCCTTTTAATGCCTATTTACTCATCAATAGAAAAATGTAAAACAGTTCCTAATAGGGTGAAATAAAAAATGTATACAATTAAAAATTATATATTTTATCTACTTGTGTTTATATTCTGTATATCAAATTTAAATGCAAGTAGTAACATAAATTTAAATAAAATAACTATAAATTTAGAAAACACTCAATCTCTACAAAGAGGTGCAAAAGTGTTCTTTGATCAATGTCAAGGTTGTCATGGCTTAAAATACATGCGTTATTCTGATTTAGCTATAGGATTAAAATTAAACGAACAAAAAGATAAAGGATTAGAACAATTAATTAAAGAAAAATTTATGCATTCTATAGATGGAATAAATGACAATAACTATATACTAAGTCCAATGTATAAAGAAAATGCGATCAAATGGTTTGGTAAAATACCACCAGATTTATCTTTAATATCAAGATATAAAGGAACGAATTGGTTATTTACTTATATGAAAAGCTTTTATAAAGACCCCGCCAGACCTTTTGGAGTAAATAATTTACTATTTCCAGATGTTGGTATGCCACATATATTGCTTAAATATCAAGGAATTCAAATTTTAAAACATGATCAACATAGTGATAAAATAGAAGATCTTCTAGAACTAATAGAGAACGGAGAACTATCAGAAGATGAATACAACGCTATGATAACAGATCTAGCAACATTTTTATCATATATTGGAGAACCAATTCAAGTAGAAAGAAAAAATATAGGTACATTCGTTTTAATATTTTTAATAATATTAACTATAGTACTCTACATGCTTAAAAAAGAATTTTGGTCAGATATAAAATAATGTACATATCAAATATAAAACATTCTGTAATGACATTATATACAAATGGATTTAATGACCCGTATTCACATGTTGTTAAAATAGCTCTTGCTGAAAAATGCTTGGAATTTGAAGAACAATTAATACAAGATAACATAGGAATATTAAAAAAATTAAATCCATATTGTTATACACCAACATTTGTAGACAGAGATTTGGTTTTATATAAAGCAGAAATTATAACAGAATATATAGATGAACGATTTCCGCATCCACCATTGATGCCTATAAATCCCATTCTAAAAGGTAAAACAAGATTATTAATATATAGAATTAATAAAGACTGGTTTAAAACTTTAAATTATATATTAAATTTAAAAAATAATTTATCGGAAAATTTAGATGAATATAAAAAAAATTTATTAATTCAAATAGAAAGTGCAAAATTGTTATTTAAGGAAATGCCTTATTTTTTGAGTGAAAATTTTTCACTTATAGACTGTTGGATTTCTACTTTACTATGGTATTTACAAGAAATAGATAAAAATTTTCTAGAAAAAGAAAAAATAATATACGATTATAGTAAAAAAATATTTGCTAGAAACTCATTTCAAAAAGTATTAAATAAAAAAATCTAACCTTTTTTTCTACAATGAAAAAAATGGGGGTGAATTGGTATCGATGTTGTATTGATTATTTAAAAACATGTCGTTTTTAAAGTAATTTTCGTAAAAAATTACTAAGGCATTATAAACGCCAAAGAAAATTATAATTACGCTTTAGCAGCTTAAAACTGATAAACAAACTTTTATAAATATTATCTTAAATATTATAAAAGAAAAATAAGATAAGCATTTGAATATATAATTTTAAAAAATGCTGAAAATAAAAAAATAAATAATTAAACGCAGAATAATTATTTAAAATTTATGCAAAAAAAAACATGTTACAATTTTTAAATAAAAAATACTACAGACGTGGGTTCAAATCCCACCACCTCCAGAAACATCCCCACCTACATTTTTAATATTAAATAAAACTCTATCTGAAACAGATATAAAATTACATTTTATAAAAACTGGGTTAACAATAGGAAAAGAATAAACTACTTTAACAAATCTAATTTTATTATTAATTACTTTTAACTTTTTCAAAAGATTTATATCGAAAAAATTAAAATCAAAATTATTTAAAATATGAGAAGGTATTTCAGAAAAAAAATTACTTTTTATAGATGTAAACCCAAATTTTGGTAAACGTTTATGTAATGGCGTTTGTCCACCTTCAAATCCAATTTTTCTAGAATATCCAGTTCTAGATTTATGCCCCTTATGACCTCTACCACAAGTTTTTCCCAACCCAGAACCAATTCCTCTACCAACTCTTATTTTTTTAACAAATCTTATTTTAAAACTATTTAAACGCATATATTAATTAATACACTCAACTTTAACTAAATAACAAACTTTTTTTAACATACCTAATACAGCAGCATTTTCTTCCAAAACTACAGAACTATTTATCTTTTTTAGTCCCAACCCAAATATTATAGCTCTATGTCTAGGTAATCTACCTATTATACTTTTTTTTAAAATAACTTTAATAAAAACTTTTGACAAAAAAAACTCCTAAAACTATTATTTATTTTTAACCAAAAAAGAATATCTAGCAGATCTAGCTTCAACATCTTTTCCCATATTTAAAAAACATTTCATAGCACATCTAGCAATATTGTTAGGATTTTTAGAGCCAAAACATTTTGCAAAAACATTTTTAACTCCCAAAGCTTCAAATATAGATCTCATAACAAAAGATGCTATAATACCAGTTCCTTTTGATGCTGGCAACATTATCATTTTTGTAGAACAAAATTTATCTTTAATAGCATGACATATAGTATCACCATTTAACTTAATAAAAACTAAATTTTTTCTAGCATTTTCCATAGCTTTTTGTATAGCAAACGGAACTTCTTTTGCTTTACCTCTACCTATCCCAAATCTACCATTTTTATCTCCAACTACAGTTAATGCAGAAAAACCAAAAACCCTACCACCTTTAGAAACTTTAGACGTTCTTTTTACAACTATAAGTTTTTCTAACAAACCGTCTGTCTTTTGAATAATATCAGAATTATCTATAATAAAATTAGACATAATAATCACTTAACATTTAATACCATTGTTTTTAATAGAATCAGCCACAGCTTTAATCCTTCCATGAAACTTAAACCCAGAACGATCAAAAACAACATTTAATATATTTTTACTTTTAAGCACATCAGACAATAAATTTCCAACCAAATAAGCTTCATCCATTTTAGATAACTTATTATTAGAACTAGCTTCTTTAAATTTTTTATCTAAACTAGACATACTTGCCAAAACTTCACTACCATTAGAAAGAAATAATTGCGCATATATATGTTTATTAGATTTATAAACTGTTAACCTTAATTTATTCTGATTTAAAATTTTTTTTCTTATTTTTGTTTTTCTTCTATCACACGCAGAAACAATATACATAATAATCTCATTTAGTTTTTTTAGGAACTTTTAAAATAATTTTTTCATTTTTATATCTTATGCCATTACCTTTATAAATATCTGCAATTTTAAGCGCACGTATATCAGCTGCAAATTGTCCTGCTTTATCTTTAAATATACTTTTTACTATAATTTCAGAATTACTAGGTAACTCAATTAAAATATCAACAGGAACTGATAAATTAACAGGATGAGAATAACCAAGTAACATAACTAAAACAGAAGTTTTTTTATCATAACTAACTTTATATCCAACACCTCTTAAAACTAAAAAATATTCAAAAAATTTAGTAACTCCCAACATACAATTTTTTAACATAACATAAGTTGTATTAAAGATAGATGACAAAAATATAAAATCACGTTTTTTCACTAAAGAATCATCAGAATACAAACATAAAAAATCATTTTCAACTTTCACTCTTAAAAAATCATGTAATTTATAAACATTTACACCATTAGGTCCAGAAAATGTACATAAATTTTTATCAATTTTTAAAGAAACCGCGCTTGGTATACTAATACTTTTTAAAAAATTCACTTTATATTACTCCACTATACACAAAACTTCACCACCCACTCCCAATTCTCTAGCTTTTTTATCTGTTAAAAGCCCAAGAGAAGTAGATATTACAGCAATACCAAAGCCATTTGATACTTTTGGCAAAGATTTACAACTTTTATAAATTTTAACACTAGATTTACTTATTCTAACTATTCTTCTAAGAATGGGCATATTCTTTCCATAATAACGCAAAAATATCTTTAGTCTAGTTTTTTTTGAATCTTGATCTAAAATAATATAATCTTTTAAAAAAAATTCATTTTTAAGTAAATCAACTAAAGATACTTTTAATTTTGAAGAATAAACAATAATGAAATCTTTACGTGCAGAATATCCATTGCGTATCTGGGTTAATAAATCTGATATAGGATCTTGAATAGTCATAAAATTTACCAACTAGCCTTTCTTATACCAGGAATATCACCTTTCATAGCATGATATCTAAACATATTTCTACACATACCCACTATCCTATAAACTCCTCTAGCTCTACCAGTTTTCCAACATCTATTTCTTAATCTACACTTAATAGAATCTCTTGGAAACTCTTGAAGTTTTTTTTGTGCTAATTCCTTAGCAGAAATGGATGCATTAATATCACCCATAATAATCCTTAAATTTTTCCTTTTAACAAAATACTTTTTTGTTAATTTAATTCTACGCTCTTCTCTTTTTATCATACATAATTTTGACATAAAAAAACTTTTTTTCTCATTAAATCAATTAAACGGGAAACAACAAAATTCTAATAAAGTTTTACAAATAACATCTGTTCTTGCATTTGTAACAATAGTAATATCCATGCCTCTAATTATTTCAACTTTATCATAATTAATCTCTGGAAAAACAATCTGTTCTTTAAGACCAAAAGAATAATTTCCTCTTCCATCAAAAGATTTAGAACTAAGTCCTCTAAAATCTCTAACGCTAGGTAAAACTAAATAAACTAATTTACCTAAAAAATCATACATATTTTCACGTCTTAAAGTAACTTTACAACCAATATTAACCCCTTCTCTTATTTTAAATCCAGCAACAGACTTTCTAGCTTTGGTAAAAATAGGTTTTTGTCCAGAAATTAAATACAATTCATTAAAAATGTCATCAATATTTTTCTTACTAAGGCTAGCTCCATTAAAACCTACATTAATCACAACTTTTAAAAACTTAGGTGCGCCCATCACATTTTTAGCTAAACCATCTTTTATAAAAGTTGGAACAACATAAGAAAAATAATAATCTTTAAACTTATTCAAGTTATTACCTCTTTATTTAATTTAAAAAATCTAGATTTTTTTCCACTATCTGAAAAATTAAAAAAAACCTTACTACCTTTATTTAAAGATTCGCAAAACAAAGCAACATTTGAATAATCAATTGGTTTTTCAATAGTAATAATTCCACCAGACTTATTTTTATTTGGTACAGCTTTTGAATGTTTTTTAAACAAATTCACACCTTCTACAATAACAAAATTCTTATTTAATTTTTTATCTTTTAAAACTTTAGAAACAATACCAACTTTACCCTTATCTTTTCCGGCTAAAATAACTACTTTATCTTTAACTTTAATTTTATTCATAACACTAAACAACCTCTAAAGCCAAAGACATTATTTTCATATACTTATCATTTCTTAATTCTCTAGTAACAGGCCCAAAAATTCTTGTACCTATAGGTTGCAATTTATTATTTAAAAGAACAACAACATTATTATCAAATTTTAAATACGATCCATCACACCTAGAAATACCTTTTTTAGACCTTACAACAACAGCATTAACAACTTCACCTTTTTTTACTTTACCATTAGGAATTGCATCTTTTACACTAACTTTTATCAAATCACCAATATTAGCAAAACGTTTTTTAGACCCACCTAATACTTTAATACACATAACTCTTTTTGCGCCGCTATTATCAGCAACCAATAACTCAGTCTGCATTTGAATCATTTAACACCTCTTTTTTCTTAAAAGAGCAAAAAATAAAATTTTTATTTTTAGAAATTGGAGCTACTTCTTTAAATAAGATAACATCACCATTTTTGCATTCATTTTTTTCATCATGAACAAAAAACTTAGAAGAGCGTTTTATATATTTCCCATATTTAGGATGCTTAACTACTCTAATAACTTTAACAACAACAGTCTTATCCATCTTATCACTAACTACCAATCCTTCCAAAATCTTACAAACTAAATTAGTCATAATCTTTTACTCTTTTTTTTCAGAAATTAAAGTTAAAATTCTTGCTATATTTTTTTTATTAGCTTTTATCATATGAGTTTTATTAAATTCAGATCCACTAGTTTTTTCAAAACTAATTTTCAATTTTTCTCTATACAATAAAACCAATTTAGATTTTAAATCTATTAAACTTTCTTTTCTTAATTCATTTATATTCATGTATTTTCCGAAAAATTAGAAACAAATAATGTTTTAACAGGCAATTTATAAGAAGCTAATTTAAGAGCACTAAAAGCTATGTTATATGGTACCCCAGAAATTTCAAACAAAACCCTACCTGGCTGTACTAAAGCAACCCAATATTCAACATTACCTTTACCCTTACCTTGCCTTACTTCTAATGGCTTTTTAGTTATAGGTTTATCAGGAAAAATCCTAATCCAAATTTTACCAACTCTTTTTAAATGTTTAGATATAACAATTCTTGCAGACTCTATTTGTCTAGCAGTTATTCTAGAGCATTCTAAAGATTTTATACCAAACTCACCAAAACTTAACTTATTACCCTTAGTAATAACAGATCTATCATTTCTACCTTTTTGCTGTTTTCTAAACTTAGTTCTACTAGGTTGTAACATAAAAAAATCCTAATTATCAACGTTAAAATCACCTTTATAAATCCAAACTTTAACACCTATAACACCATACGTAGTCTTAGCTTCTGCAAACCCATAATCTATATCAGCTCTAAATGTATGTAATGGCACCCTTCCTTCCCTATACCACTCACGTCTAGCTATATCAGCTCCGCCTAAACGACCAGAAACAGCAACTTTCACACCTTTTGCACCTTGGCGCATTGCGTTCACAATTGCTCTTTTCATAGCCCGCCTAAACATAACTCTACGCTTTAATTGAGAACTAATACTTTCAGCTACTAAATATGCATCTAAATCAGGTTTTTTAATCTCATCAACATTTATGGTAACAGAGATATTATATAAATTACTTAATTTAGTTCTTAATTTTTCTATGTCTTCACCTTTTTTTCCTATAACTATTCCAGGTTTAGCTGTATTTATAGAAATCTTAACATTTTGACTAATTCTTTCAATAAAAATTTTACTTATAGATGAAGATTTTGGTAAATTATTTAAAATAAATTCACGAATTTCTAAATCATTTTTTAAAGTATTAGCAAAAGTATCTCCATCAGGATACCAAAAAGAATTACTTTTTTTTGAATAACCTAATCTAATTCCAATAGGATGAACTTTTTGACCCATATTATTGTTTCTCCTTCAATTCTATATAAATATGACAACTTCTTTTTAACATCCTATTAGATCTACCCTTTGCTCTAACTTTAAAACGTTTTAAACTAGAACCATTAGTAACATAAGTACGATATACAAACAAATTATCTATATCTATTCCATTATTATGTTCAGCGTTAGAAATAACAGATTTAAGAAGCTTCATAATTAAAAACGCCGATTTTTTACCACTAAAAGTCAAAATATCTACAGCTTTTTCTACATGCATATTTCTTATAACGTTTAAAACTGGAACAATCTTTTGCCCAGACATTCTTATATTCTTAGCACTAGCACATATAATCATTACTTCTTCCTTACGACATTTTTAGAACCTTTTAAATTCTTAGAATTTTTATCGCCAGAATGCCCCTTAAATACACGAGTAGGAGAAAATTCACCTAATTTATGTCCAACCATATTTTCAGTAACAAAAACTGGTATAAAATTTTTACCATTATGAACAGCAAAAGTAAATCCAATCATTTCAGGAATAATCATAGAACGTCTTGACCAAGTCTTAATAATACGCTTATTCAAAACATCAGATGATCTTACTTTTTTTAATAAATGATAATCAACAAAAGGTCCCTTTTTTAAAGATCGTGTCACACAAACCTCTCAATTTAAAAATAAATAACTATTATTTTTTTCTACGTTTTAAAATTAATTTATATCCGCGTTTTTTTAATTTTCTTGTAATTTTACCTTCAGGAACTCCCCATGGACTACAAGCAGGTCTTCCACCCGATGTTCTACCTTCGCCACCACCCAATGGATGATCTACAGGATTCATAGCCACACCTCTAACATTAGGTCTGATATTTTTCCATCTACTTCTTCCAGCTTTTCCTAACTTTTGAAGATTATGTTCACTTTTTGACAAAATCCCAATAGAAGCATAACACCCAAGAGGAACCTTTCTAATTTCACCTGAACGTAATCTAAGAGTAGCATAATTATCATCTTTGGCCAAAAGTTGTGCATAACATCCAGCACTTCTAATCAACTTAGCTCCACCCTTAGGATAAAGTTCAACACAATGCACATTAGTCCCCAAAGGAATATTTTTTAATGGTAAACTATTTCCATCTTTTATTGGAACAAAATCGCCTGAAATAACAAAATCACCTACCTTCATATTTGATGTAGATAAAATATATCTTCTTTCTCCATCTTCATAAAGCACTAAAGCTATATAAGGACTTCTATTAGGATCATATTCAATACGTTCAACTTTAGCCAAAACATCATATTTATCACGTTTCCAATCCATAAGTCTAAGCAATTTTTTATGTCCACCACCTCTACCCCAAACAGTTATCCTACCATAATTATTTCTTCCAGATGAACAAGAATTAAAAATCGTTAAATTTTTATAAGGACGCCCATTATACAAATTTGAATTTTTTAAACTTATCAAACCACGTATTCCTGGAGATGTTGGTTTATATCTTTTTAAAATTATCATAATTACTTAAACTCTGTAAAATTTATCGTATTACCTTTATTTAAATAAACAAAAGCTTTCTTAAAATCACTTTTTTTTCCAAAAGAATTTTTAAATTTAACACTTTTACCCTTTACAATTAATACTCTAACAAAAGCAACACTAACATTAAATAATTTTTCAACAACATTTTTTATTTCATGTTTATTAGATTTACTAGAAACAATAAATGTAACACAATTACACTTATTTAATAGTAAATTTGCTTTTTCAGTATAATGTTGAGCTATCAACGTATTATAAAACCTACTTAACTTTTTCATTAAACATCTCTTCAAAAAATCTTATAGACTCTACAGTAACAAAAAAATTGTCAAATTTCATTAACATTAAAGGATTTAAAGTTCTACAAGAAATAACACTCAAATTTTCTAAATTCCTTGACGATAAAATAATATTCTTATATAAATCATCAAATACAAATAAAGATTTACTTTTAGCTTTTAAATATAAAATTTTATTTAAAAACATTTTAGTACTAATACAATCTAAATCAAATTTTTCAAAAATAAAAATTCTATTTTCACGAAATAATTGAGAAAATAACATCCTCATACAAAAACTATAAAAACGTTTATTTATTTTCTTTTTACGATTTATATCAGAATTATAAGCAAAAATCTTTCCACCACCACGCCATAATGGACTTCTAATACTACCTACTCTAGCTCTACCACTACCTTTTTGACGCCAAGGTTTTTTTCCTCCACCACTTACTTCACCTCTAGACTTTTGAGATTTCTGTCCTTCATGAGAATTACTTATATATGATGTAATAAATTGGTGCAAAAATAAATCATTATATTTAACGTCAAAAATATCCTGAGATAAAGACATAGAATGATTTTCACCATTATTTTTTAAAACAAAAACTTCCATAACTCACCAAAAAAAAAATTAAAAATTTTTTCTCAAAAAAACTCTATTTCCAGTAAAACCAGGAACAGACCCTTTTAACAAAACTACATTTAAATCATTATAAACGTCTAACACACTAATATTTTTAGATGTTACTCTAACATTTCCCATTCTACCAGGCATTTTTTTACCCTTAAAAACTCTACCAGGAGTTTGACACTGACCAATAGAACCAGGAGCTCTATGAGATAAGGAATTACCATGAGAAAATGGCTGAGCTTTAAAATTATGTCTTTTTATAACACCAGCAAAACCTCTACCCTTTGTTAACCCTATAACATCAATTTTATCCAAAACATTAAAAAATGATAATGGTAAAATGTCTCCTACCTTAAAATCAGTTATTTTGCTAGACTCTACTTTAGATTCTAACATATATTTAAAACAATCAAGACCAATTTTATTATAAAATCCCACAATAGATCTAGATATTTTTTTCTTACTAATAGGGCAAGCCGATATTTTCAACAAAGACATACTATCATCTAAAGACTTAATATCAACAATATAATTTGAATAAACTTTAATAACAGTAGCTGGACTAACAACTCCATCATTAGAAAAAAAACTAGTCATACCACATTTATAACCAATAAAAACAATACTCATAAAAAACCTCAATTAACAGAAATCTTTATATCTACCCCAGCTGATAAATCTAATTTCATTAATGCATTAACTGTTTTATCTGTTGGTTCAACTATTACAATAAGTCTTTTATGTGTACGTATTTCATATTGATCTCTAGCTTTTTTATCTACATGTGGGGATACTAATATTGTAAATCGTTCAACATAAGAAGGTAATGGAATTGGGCCACTAATAATAGCTCCAGTTTTTTTTGCAGTATCAACTATCTCTTTAGTAGATTGATCTATAACCTTATGATCATAAGATTTCAATTTTATTTTAATAATTTGATTACGATTTGTCATCTCAAAACTCTTTAATTTTTTTATAAATTAATTACTATTTAATACATTTTTAGCTATAAAATCAGGCACAGGTGTATAAGAAGAAAATTCCATGGTATATGTAGCTCTGCCTTGAGTTATAGATCTTATAACAGTTGCATAACCAAACATTTCAGAAAGAGGAACATGTGCTCTAATATCTTTAGCAGAAAGAACATCACTTATCCCATGTATAATACCACGCCTCTTATTTAAATCACCAATAATATCACCTAAATATTCATCTGGAGTTACAACACAAACTAACATAATTGGTTCTAATAAAATCAAATTTGCTCTTAAAGCACCAGCTTTAAAAGCTCTAGCAGCTGCATTTTTAAAAGCCATCTCACTAGAATCAACGTCATGATAAGATCCATCAATTAATGTTATTTTAACATCTACAATTGGATATCCAGCTAAAACGCCAAGTTGACTTTGTTCTAAAACACCCTTTTTAACTGCAGGAATATATTCTCTAGGCACAACACCAGCAAAAATTTTACTTTCAAAAATAACACCACCGCCAACTTTTAAGGGTTCCATTTTTAAAACAACATGCCCATATTGTCCTCTTCCACCTGATTGTCTTATATACTTACCTTCTTGCTCCACTGTTTTAGTTATAGTTTCTCTATAAGCAACTTGCGGTTTACCAACAGTTGCTTCTACATTAAATTCTCTTCTCATTCTATCAACTATAATATCGAGATGTAATTCTCCCATTCCAGAAATAATAGTTTGAGATGATTCTGGATCAACACTAACTCTTAAAGAAGGATCTTCTTGTGCTAATTTTCTAAGAGCCATTCCCATTTTTTCTTGATCATTTTTTGTTTTAGGTTCAACAGCTACAGATATAACTGATTCTGGGAAAAGCATTTGTTCTAAAATAACATTATTACCCAAAGCACAAAGAGTATCGCCTGTAGTAGTATATTTTAATCCAACAATAGCTACAATATCTCCAGCACGCATAGATTTAATTTCTTCTCTAGAATTTGCATGCATCAATAAAATTCTACCAAATCGCTCTTTTTTATCTTTTAAACTATTATATGCAAAATTGCCTGCATCAAAAACGCCTGCATAAACTCTTAAATATGTCAAAGATCCTACAAATGGATCTGTTACAATTTTAAATGCTAAAGCCAAAAAATCCAATTTATCTAAATCATTATTACCAGAATATTGAATTACTTTACCAAAAGTAACATCATTAGGAGAAGGCAAATAATCAACTACAGCATCTAATAATAGCTGTACTCCCTTATTTTTAAAAGCAGATCCACATAAAACTAATGTAACATTATTCTTAATCACTAATTTCCTAAGAGCAGATATAATAATTTCTATAGAAAAATCATATTTATCTAAATAAATTTCCATTAATTCATCTGAGGATTCAGCAACATGTTCTAAAATAACATTTCTATGCTTATTAAAATCATTTGAACACTCATCTGGTATATCTTCATACTTAAAATCAGCACCTAAACTTTCATCATTCCAAATAACCAATCTTTTGTAAACTAAATCAATAATACCTACAAAAACTTCCCCAACAAAGTAAGGCAAATGTAATGGAACAACATTGGCTTTAAGCTTTGTTTTCATTTGATTTAAAACAGAAAGGAAATTGGCACCAGGCCTATCCATTTTATTTACAAAAGCAAGTCTAGGAACGTTATATTTATTTGCTTGTCTCCAAACAGTTTCAGACTGCGATTCAACTCCACCAACAGCACAAAAAACACCAATAGCTCCATCTAAGACTCTCAAAGATCTTTCAACTTCTATTGTAAAATCAACATGCCCAGGAGTATCAATAATATTAATTCTAAATTTATTATTATCAATACCACTACTCCAAAAACATGTAGTAGCTGCTGCAGTGATAGTTATACCTCTCTCTTGCTCCTGTTCCATCCAATCCATAACAGCAGAACCATCATGAACTTCCCCCATTTTATGAGAAACTCCAGTATAAAATAAAATTCTTTCTGTAAGAGTTGTTTTACCTGCATCAATATGTGCGATAATACCTATATTTCTACACTTATCTAATCCTATCACATAAACCCCTTACAAAAAACTACCATCTATAATGAGCAAAAGCTCTATTAGCTTCAGCCATACGATGAGTATCTTCTCGTTTCTTTATAGCTCCACCTCTACCTATACTATTTCCTATTGAATGACTTTCATCTGCAGCTTCTATTATTTCAAATGCTAATTTTAATATCATATTTTTTTCACTACGTTTTCTAGCAAATTCAACAAGCCAACGCATAGCCAGAGTAACAGCCCTTTTAGGTTTTACTTCAACAGGTACTTGATAAGTAGCTCCACCAACACGCCTTGATCTAACTTCAACTATAGGTTTAATATGCTCTAAAGCTTTTTCAAAAACAACCATAGAATCCATTTTAGTTTTATCTTTAACTATGTCTAACGCACAATAAACAATTCTTTCAGCCAAAGACTTCTTCCCAGAAACCATAATATAGTTAATAAACTTAGATAACAACAAACTATTAAAAGTAGAATCTGGTTTAACTTTAATATTATTCTTAACTTTCTTTCTAGCCATTTCAACTATTCCTTATTTTTTTTTATCGGAGGATTTAGTTCCATATTTAGACCTAGATTTTTTTCTACCAATAACACCAGTAGCATCCAGAGTACCTCTTATAACTTTATATCTAACCCCAGGCAAATCTTTAACTCTTCCACCCCTAACAAGTACAACCGAATGTTCTTGCAAAGTGTGTCCAACCCCTTGAATATAAGCTGTAATTTCATTTCCGCCAGTTAATTTAACGCGACAAACTTTTCGTAAAGCTGAATTAGGTTTTTTTGGCTTAACAGTATAAACTCTAAGACAAACTCCTCTTCTTTGAGGATTACCTTCTAAAGCTACAACTTTATTTTTTCTTTTAACTTTTATTCTATTATTATTTACTAATTGATTTATAGTAGTCATTTGTATATATTTAAATAACATAATATGAATTTAAATATTATAAAAATATAAACTATCTGTCAATTAATTATGTTAATAATAATACAAAACATTAAAAATAAATGTTTATATTTAAAAAAAATTTTAATAAGATAAGAAAAAATGAAAATAATATTACTAGGCGCTCCAGGTTCTGGGAAAGGAACACAAGCAGAACTAATTAAAAAAAAACTAAATCTTCATCATATATCTACAGGTGAACTAATAAGAAAAGAACTAGACTCAAACCAAGAAATTAAAAAAATAGTAAAAAAAGGAAAATTACTAGACGACGAAATAATATTAAAGTTCATAGAAAAAAATATTAAAAAAATAAATGATATATTGTTCGATGGGTTTCCAAGAACTCTAAATCAAGCAATCAGTTTGACAAAAAAAAATATAAAAATAGATTATATAATACAAATAGAAATAGACGAAAAAAACATAATAAAAAGATTAAAATATAGACTTACAAATAAAAATAAAAACTACAATATAATAAATATTAAACAAAAAATAAAAAATAAAGATGATTTAACTGGAGAAAATTTAAAAAAACGTAATGATGATAAAATAAAAATTATAAAAAAAAGATTATTAGATCATAATACAAACACAACGGAAATATTAAATTGGTACACAAATATAAATACTCATTTAATTAAAATAAATGGAAATAACAACGTAGACGATATTTTTGAAAAAATAATAAATAATATAAAATTTTATGAAAAAAATATTTGAAGAAAAAAAATTATCAAAAAATTGGTACAAAGAATGGGAAAATAAAAAATATTTCATTCCTAATTATAAAAAAGAAAAAAAATACTGCATAACAATACCTCCGCCAAATATAACTGGTAGTTTACATATGGGGCACGCATTTCAATGTACATTAATGGATGTATTAATACGTTACCATAAAATGAATAACTTTTGCACTTTATGGAAAATGGGGACTGATCATGCAGGAATTGCGACCCAAATTTTAATAGAACAAAAAATAAAAGAAAATAACACCATTGATAAAAAAAAATATACAGAAAAATGGAAAAAAAAAGCAAATGCAAGAATTAAAATACAATTAAAAAAGCTAGGATGCTCATTAAATTGGAACACATCGCGTTTTACACTAGATAATCACTTTTCTTATGCTGTAAAAACAGCTTTTATTAGATTATATGAAGAAAAATTAATATATAAAACAAACAAACTTGTAAATTGGGATACCAAACTAAAAACAGCAATTTCTGATTTAGAAGTAATACATGAAGAAATAGATAGCGAATTATTTTATATAAAATATAAAGTACAAAACATAGACGATTATATAATAATAGCAACAACAAGACCAGAAACCATTTTTGCTGATGTAGCCATCGCTATAAATCCTAAAGATAAAAGATATAAAAAAATAAAAAATAACACTGTAATTATACCAATAATAAATAAAGAAATACCAATAATTGAAGACGAAAATGTTGATACAAAATACGGATCAGGATGTTTAAAAATAACTCCTGGACATGACTTTAATGATTTTGAAATAGGAAAAAAACATAACTTAAAAATAATAAATATTTTAAATAAAGATGGAAAAACAAACTCTGAAGTTCCACAAGATTATCAAAATTTAACAGTTAATGAAGCAAGAAAAAAAATAAAAAAACATCTTATAGAATTAAACGTTATTTCAAAAATAGAAACAATAAAAAATAAAATACCTAAAGCTGATAGAAGTAATTGTGTTATAGAGCCACTTATAACTGAACAATGGTATATAAAAACTAAACCATTAGCAGAACCTGTATATAAAGAAATAAAAGAAAATAAAATAAAAATTTTACCAATAAAATGGAAAAAAATATTTTTCAATTGGTTAGATAATATAAAAGATTGGTGTATAAGTAGACAAATATGGTGGGGACATAAAATACCTATATGGTATGACGAAAAAAAAAATGAATATACAGGTTATAACGAAAAAAATGTAATTAAAAAATATAAGCTAGAAAGTAACATTTTATTAACACAAGATGAAAATGTATTAGATACATGGTTTTCTTCTGCTTTATGGCCATTTGCTAGTTTAGGTTGGCCTAACAATAAAATAGAATATAAAAACATGTATCCTACAAGTACACTCGTAACAGGATTTGATATAATATTCTTTTGGGCTATAAAAATGATGATGTTTGGATTAAAACTCACAAATCAAATGCCTTTTAAAGAAATATATATACATGGACTTATAAGAGATAACTTAGGAAATAAGATGTCAAAAACAAAAGGAAATGTATTAGATCCACTAGATATAATAAATGGAATAACAAAAGAACAGTTGATTAAAAAACAAACATCCAATTTAATAAATGAAAATTTGGCAGAAAAAATTAAAAACTATACGCAAAATCAATTTCCAAATGGAATAGAAGCTTTTGGTGCAGATGCACTAAGACTAACATTTTGTTCAATTTCGACAGAAAATATAGCAATAAAATTAGATTTAGAAAAAGTTAAAACATATAAAAGTTTTTGTACGAAATTATGGAATGCTGCTATTTTTATAAAAAATACACCTACTAAAAAGACAAAAACAAAAAAATTAAAAAATATATACAACACATATATAAATATAATATGGCAAAAAACAAAAAAAGAAATAAAAACACACATCCAAAAAAGAAAATTTCATTTATTAATAGAAACAATATATAACTTTTTTTGGTCAAATTTTTGTAGTTGGCACATAGAATGCTCTAAAATACTATTGCAAAATAATAAATACAAAAAAGAAACAAGCTATAACAATTTAATAATATTTAAAGAACTTCTGAAAATTTTACATCCATTAGCTCCATATATAACAGAAGAAATATGGGGGTATTTAAATGAAAAAAATAATTTAATAACAGAAAAATATCCAAAAAATAAACACAATTTAAACTTAAATAAAATAAATTATATAGAAAAAATTAAAAAAATTTGTAGCAAAATACGTAGCCTAAAAACAAAAAATAATAAAAAGAATCTTATTATAAACATTCAATCTATTAACAATGAAAACTTATTTTTACTAGAAAAAAATAAAAAACTTATAGAAAAAATAATAAAACTACAAAATATAAACTTAACCTACACAAAAAACATAATCTACGAAAAAATCGATAATTTAGAAATAAATTTAAAATAAAAAACTAATTTTTATTTTTAAAAAATAAAAATATAAATGATGGTAACATAAGAATAATGAAAGAAAAAAATAACAAAAAGAAATAAAAGCTTTTTTGAGTAACATTAACATCACTAGGTTGAACATATGATAATATAAAAGTAAATACACACATGCAAATTCCTACGCATGAAAAAAATTTAACAAAAGGCATTTTAAAGGGTCTGTGTATATTTGGTTCAATTTTTCTTAATCTAAGTACAGAAATAAAAATCATTACATATAAAAAAGCTGCAAATTGAAACGATAAACAAATAAAAACCCAAACCAACCCATTTATTGTATTTATATACAAAAAGAACAAAACAGATAAGAAACTAACTACACAGGCTTGTACTAGCAATAAATTAACGGGGACGCCTTTAGAATTAACTTTTGTCATAAAATTTGGCAAAAAACCATCAGAAGCAGCAACCAATAATCCTCTAGCTGGCCCTATTATCCAAGTATTTACACAAGCTATAGATCCCAAAAATAACAAAAGTGCTAAAAAAGGTGTTAAAAAAGGTAATCCAACCTTATCAAAAAAAAATTTAAACGCAAGAATAACACCAGAAGCAAAACAAATTTCAGATTTAGGCATTATTATAGCTACAGATAAAGATGCTAAAGCATAAAATATCAAAATTAAAAAAGAAGAAATCATTATAGATTTAGATAAATTAACTGCAGGATTTTCTACGTCACTTACATAAAAGGCTATTAATTCTATACCTGAAATGCCTAATAAAATTCCAGATAAAAAAACTAAATTATTTAAATTAAAATCAGGAATAATAGACTTAAAGCTAAAATCTATATTATTAAAATATCCAAAATATAAACAAAAAAAACCAAACAAAATGATAAGAATAATAGGTAAAATAGTACCAAAAATAACGCCAAAAATACTAAATCCAACTGATACTCGCACTCCCAAAAAATTTAAAAAAGTAAGTATCCAAAAAATAACAATTATTCCAAATACAGAAAAAAATATACTAATTTTAAAATCTGGGAAAAATGGCAAAAAAACATGCACCAACATAGCTATGATGAAAATTAACATGGTAGGAAACCATATAATACTCTGTATCCAATAAGACCATATTACTATAAAAGCTAAAGACTTTCCACAAGATTTTTTAACCCATGTATAACACCCACCAGAAACAGGCCAAGTAGAACTTAATTCAGAAATGGCCATTGCAATAGGAATAAAAAAACATATTGTTGCAAACAATAAAAATGAAATTATAGAAAAACCTACTTCAGCAAATAAAGGTAAACTTTTTAAACTAAGTATACCAGAAACTGTTAATAACACTAACCTTAATAAAGTAATTTTTTTATTTGAATTAAACATAATGAAATTAATTTTCTCTAAAAATTTTATAATAATAATTATTTAAAATATAATCAAATTCTCCATTTACGCATAAATCTTCTTATAAGTGGACCAATAGTAACACCTTGTACCATCATTGAAAATATAACAACAACATATGTTATAGCAACTAAAAAATCATGATAAATACTTTCTATACTTAATGCCAAAGCTATAGAAATTCCACCACGCAATCCCCCCCAAGTTAAAATAAGGACAAGCTCAAAATTAAAAAATTTAAATCTTGACAACCATACAACTGGAATTAAAATACTGATCAATCTAGAAAATATAGTGATAAAAATAATACATATAGAAGCTAAAGTTGTGTATAAATCAAATTTTATACCCATAAACTCTAATCCTATTAAAACAAATAATATGGCATTTAATATTTCATCCAATAATTCCCAAAAAGATGCTAACCTTATAACAGTTTCATCACTCATATTATTATTTTTAATAGAATTTCCTATAACTAACCCCGCTGTAGCCATACAAATAGGACCAGATACTCCAAAAACAGAATGTGATAATGTATAACCACCAGATACAATGGCTAAAGTTATAACAATTGCAACTTCAGAATCATTTATATCTCTTAAAATTTTTGCAGAAAAAAAACCAATAATTAACCCTAAAAAAAGCCCACCAAGCCCTTGTTTAAAAAAATAAAAAACAACAGCATCAAGTGCTAAAACATTTCTTAATTCCGAAGTTAATGATAAAGTAACAAAAAACAAAACTAAACCCATGCCATCGTTAAATAAAGCTTCCCCAGCTATTTTTAATTCTAAAGACCTAGGTGCTTTTATATTTTTTAAAACGCCTAATACAGCTATAGGATCAGTAGGCGAAATTAACGCTCCAAAAACAAAACAATAATAAAATGGCAAATTAATACATAAAAGTTGTGTTAACCAATAAACACTATAGCCTATACAAAAAGCTGAAAATAAAACACTAACTGTAGCCAAAAGTGTTATTAAAACTTTATATCTAGATAATTCAATAATATTAACATGTAAAGACCCAGCAAAAAGTAAAAAACTCAACATACCATGTAAAAAAGTTTCGTTAAACTTAACTCCATCTAACAAAACTTTTATATATTCTGTATTTAAACCTATCTTACCACTAACAACCATAATTAAGGATAAAGATAATGTAATAGAAGTTATTCCTATTGATTTAGGTAGTTTAATATAACGATAGTTTATATAACTAGAAATAGCGGTCAAAGAAATTAATATACCTATAACCTCATGTCCAATCATAAAACCTCCTAAAAAAAGAATAACCTTTTAAAAAATCAATTTATATTAGTTATAATTTTTTTTAACATTCAAGTAAAGTAATGTTTGTATCGTAAATTTTTTATTAACGCTTATGATCTTTTCTAAAAAATTCAATTTAACTTTTTTAATTACTCAATTATTGAAATATATAAGAATGTTTTACACTTTAATAAACTGATACTAAATGTTTTTCTTATAATAATTTCAAATATTGAGTTTATTTATTCAAATTTTTAAATAATAAAATATTCAATTATACACAAAGATCTAATTTTTATAAAAAAATATTTTTTTTAAATTAATAACAATAAATTTTAAACTAAACTAAAAAATTATGCTAGCGCTAATTTTTATTAAATTAATCAAAAAAAATTAAAATTATCAACTTAAGAGAGATGCTAAAATCGCACTCAAGCAAAAACATAGTTAAAATAATTATCTTCATCTGTTTATTAACTAGTACAGTTTTTTGCAGTTACTATAAGATATCGGACTGATCAATAATTCATAAAATTAAAAAAATTATTGCTGAAAAAAAAATAAAACAAGCTAAAAAAAATTAAGCTTATATAGCAAGTTTTAAAAGAGGATGAAAAGAAGATTTTCATAACTTCATTACTAAAATAAAATCACATACCAAATGTGTTTAAACTTAAGTTGCACGCGATACTTCAGACTACATGTTATTAAAGTCGTATAACATTTTAATTAAGAACAGATTAAATTTAAGTCTTTAGAAGTTAAAATTTGTCATAAAATCATTCATTATATTATTAAATGCGCGTATCCTGATATTGTGGAGTTATACCACATCGTGATGTAATTCATCTAACTACGGCAGTTTTTGGAATGATTTAGTAAATATAGCTTTACTTTTTCATTAGAATAATGTATAATTTAAAGAATAAATATTATTTTGGTGTATAATTCTACTTTTTAACGTAACTTTCAATGAACCAGTAAGTTCGAAGTCTGGGAAAAAAGCTTTTGAAAGTCCTAATAAAAACAATCTTGTACGTGCTAAAGGAAAAAGACAAAAATGATAATTATTTTTGTTTTCAGTACCTCCAATTAATAGAAAATAACCATAAAAGTCATGTGACAAAATATTTTGTGAAAATTTTATTAATTTAGAAAAAAAACATAGGAATTGGTATGAAAAAGTACCTCATAGTGTTTCAGAACTTAAAAAATGATACTATAAAATTTATAAAAGAAACTTGCCCATGGATTAAAGACGAAAGATTTAAATATCTTAAAGAATTATTTTTTTTTAATTTTAATAAATATTAAATTTAGTTTAATAAAAATTAAAACAAATATATTGTGAAAATTCTAATATTTAAAAAAAATATATAATTTTTTTTTTACACTTCCTACTTGTATTTCTAAATATTTTTTATTAGAATTTAAAACATCGCGGGGTGGAGCAGATTGGCAGCTCGTCGGGCTCATAACCCGAAGGTCGCAGGTTCAAATCCTGCCCCCGCAAAATTAAATACAAAAAATTTTGATCACACAATAACATTTTAAATAATTTCCTCCTTTTTTTTTATTAAGAGATAGAACGATGAATAAAAAAATACCGTTAAAATCTATAATAGACAGTGTATCAAATGAAAAAGGTATATCAAGAGAAATAATTTTTAATGCTATTAAAGAAGCTATATTATTTGCAACAAAAAAAAAATATAAAATGTTAGAAGTAGAAACACAAGTTGATCAAGAAACAGGAATATATAAAACATACGCATTATATACTGTTATAGATGAAATAAAAATATCAAATCCTTTCAAAAACATAACATTAATACAAGCCCAAAAATACAATCCAGATATAAAAATAGGTGACACAATTAAAAAAGAAATAGACTCTATACACTTTGGTAGAATAGACGCACAATTAGCAAGAAACATAATAAATAAAAGAGTCAAAAACGCAGAAAAAGAATTAAATTTAAAAGATTTCAATGATAATAAACTAATATCCGGTATAGTAAAAAAAATAATCGATGATGAAATAATAATAGCAATAAATAATGATATATATGGTAGTATTAAAAAATCAGATCTAATACCAAATGAATCCTTTAAAATAGGCGATAAAATAAAAGCTTGTATTATTAAAACAAATAAAAATAATCAAGAATTTAAATTAAGCAGAATATCAAACGACATGTTAAGTGAACTATTAAAATTAGAAATACCAGAAATTAAATCAGAATCTTTAGAAATAAAAGACATAGTAAGAGAACCAGGAATAAAAGCAAAGGTATCAATAAAATCAAACATAACAAATATAGACCCTATTGGCGCGTGTATAGGCATGAAAGGCAAAAGAATACAAAATATATCAAATGAATTATATGGTGAAAAAATAGATATAATAAATTGGGATCAAAATTTATTTAAATACATAATAAACATATTTTTTCCAATAGAAATTAAAAAAATTGAAATAGATGAAAAAATACGATTAATAAACATTTCTGTTCAAAAAGAAAATTTATCAAAAATAATAGGTAAACACGGACAAAATATAAAACTAATAACAAAATTAATTAAATGGAATTTAAATATAAATGAATATTTAAAATAAAATTATGTCGTATAAAGAAAAAAAAATAAACAGACCTCCTATAATAACGGTTGCTGGACACATAGATCACGGTAAAACAACATTTTTAAATTATATAAGAAAAATAAAAAATCCATTAAAAGAAGACGGTGGTATAACACAACATTTAAATGCATATAATGTTGAAACAAAGTATGGTAATATGACATTTATAGATACACCTGGACATTCAGCATTTAATGTTATAAGAATAAAAAGCATCCAAAATTCTGACATTATGCTATTAATAATATCAATAGATGATGGGATTAAACAACAAACAATAGAATCAATAAATATAGCAAAAGAATACAATATACCAATAATAGTATGTATAAATAAAATAGATAAAGCAGAATTAGAAAATAAAAAAGAAAAAATAATAAATGAATTATCAAAAATTGGATTACTTCAAGAATTATGGGGTGGAGACACATTTTTTACATATATATCAGCAAAAACAGGAGAAGGAATAGAAAACTTAATTGATACAATAAATACCCAAGCAGAATTATTAGATTTAAAGTCTAATTTTGATGGATTGGCTAATGGAATAATTTTAGACAATAAAATGGATAATAAACAAGGACTAATAACGTCTATTATAATAAAAAATGGAAAACTTAAAAAAGGTGATTTAATAAAAACTCAAACGGATTATGGTAAAATTAAATTAATATTAAATGAAGAAAAATTAATAAATGAAGCTATACCATCAATGTATGTAAATATTATAGGGTTAAAAAAAAATCAAGAGATAGGATGCACATTTGAATGCTTTAAAAAAGAAAAAAATACAAAAAAACAAATACAACCAACAAAAATAGATCTGACAGAAAAAAAAAATAAATACAGTATAGAAGACTTAATAAAACAAATGACATCAAATAAGGTGAAAAATTTAAACATAATAATAAAAGCAGATGTCCAAGGATCTATTAATGTACTGAAAGACACTATAAATAATATAATAACAGAAAAAATTAAAATAAACATAATTAAAATAGATATAGGCAACCCAATAAAATCTGATATAGATTTAGCAATAACAACAAAGTCTGTTATTTTGTGTTTTAAAACTAAAAACTCACAACAAATAAATAAATTAATACAAAATAATGGTATAATTTTAAAAACATTTGCACTTATACACGAATTAATTTTTTACATAACTGAAAGAATAAAAGATGAATCAATAGAAGAAAAAAAAGAAATATTAATAGGTACTGCCGAAATTAAAAAAATTTTTACACAAGATAAAAACGTAATAGCTGGATGTTCAATAATTCAGGGAAAAATTAAGCAAAATTCTATAATAAAAATATTTAGAAAAAATACTATGATACATAAAGGATCTATATCATCCATAAAAATATTTAAAAATCAGGTTAATGAAGTTACACAAGGAAATGAATGCGGAATAAGCATAAAAGACTATAACTTAATACAAATTCACGATAAAATTAAATCATATATTCAAGAATGAAATACCTGAGAGGATTTGAACCTCCATCTATTAAATTCGGAATTTAATGCTTTATCCATTTAAGCTACAGGTATTTATTCAGCATGTTCTTTCTTACAAAAAACTTTACCATTAATGATATGTGCATCACTCTTAGAAACGTAAAGTTTACATTTTTCGCACTGTAACATATTTAAAGATACTTCAGAATTAGATTTTGATATATTTGGTGTCTTCTTCTTGAAATAAAAAATTATAAAATTATATATAAAATTAATGATTTGCGCTATTACTAGCACAAAAACCATATAAATCAAACCTTTTATTAATCCAAGCATATTTTCTCCAAAATGTATAGACAGTAATATAAATAAACATTAAACTAATATAACAAATTAAAATGAAAAAATACATATGCCTATATATGAATATATTTGCCTAAAATGTAAATATACAATAGAAAAATTAGAAAAAATAAATGAAAATATAAAAAATATTTGCCCAAATTGTAAAACAATATATTTAGAAAAAAAAATATCAGTATCAAATTTCAAACTAAAAGGAAAAGGATGGTATAAAACAGATTATAAAAAAGACAATAAAAGCGAAGACTAAATATTTTATTTTTCACCAACAGTAATTCTATTTAAGCTCAAAGAATCTCTATAAGTACTGACATTAACAAAACCAACCAATAACATTATTTTTTTCACCAACCCACGTTGCATATATCCATGTTCTAAAAAAATAAAACCATTATTTAATAATAAATCATAAGCATTTTTTATTATATAAAACAAATCATGAAATCCATTAATCTTAGATCCCAATGAATATTTATATTCTTTTACATCATCAAAATAAAAAAAATACACATCTCTTAAGGATAAATAAGGAGGGTTACAAAAAAAAATATTAACCCTTTTAAAAGAATTAAAAATATATATCCATTCACAATTATATATACAAACACATCTTGAAAAAAAATCAAAAAAGAAAAAAGAAAAGAAAGACCTATCAACACCTAAAGAATTAAAAGAATAAAACTCAATAAAAATCTTAATAAAAAAAAATGAACCTATACCAGGTTCAAAAAAAAACTTTACAAACAATTTATCAAAAAAATTTTTATAACAATTAAAAAAAATTACACTATCATTTCTAGGCTGAAAAACAGGAAATTTAAAAAAAAATTTATATAAATGACAATATTTATATCCAATTAAAAAATAAATATTAAATTTAAGAAAATACACAATAATCACTTACAAAAAAGATCTAATAACAACCCCAATTTGCCATCCATAACATCATCTAACTTATGAATAGTAACATTATATCTATGATCTGTAATTCTATTAGCAATATAATTATAAGTCCTTATCTTTTCAGATCTAATGCCACTACCAATTAATTTTCTTCTATTATCATCTATTTCGAATTTTTGTTTATTTTGCTCAAATAAAAGTAATCTTGTTTTTAACAATGATAAAGCTTTTTGTTTATTTTTATGTTGAGATCTCTCATCTTGACATTCTGCGCCTATACCACTAGGTTTATGAATTATTCTAACAGCTGAATCTGTAACATTAACATGTTGACCACCAGCTCCGCCAGATCTATATGTGTCAATCCTTAAATCACTAACATCTATATCAATATTATCAATGATTTCTGATTCTGGTAAAACAGCAATGCTGCAAGTAGAAGTATGAACTCTACCTCTAGACTCTGTTTTTGGTATTCTTTGAACTCTATGAATGCCAGATTCATTTTTCATACACTCATAAACATTAGATCCAATGACTCTAATAATTATTTCTTTATACCCTCCAACATTTCCGACACTAAAGCTCATAACTTCCATTTTCCATTTATTATTAAAAAAATAACTAGAATACATATTAAATAAATCTTCTGCAAAGATAGAAGATTCGTTTCCACCAGTTGCTGCTCTAATTTCTAAAAAAATATTTTTATAAGATTCAATTTTTTTTTCTGGACTAATAATATTTAAAATATCTTTTTCTAAAAATTCATTTTTTTTATTCAATATAGAGATCTCTTCAATAACTAAAGCTTTAAATTCTAAATCTGAACTGCCTAATAAAGTTTTTAACTCATTTAAAGCAGAACAATTTTTTTTATAATCAACATATAACAAAACAATATTTTTTAAAGATGAATGTTCTTTATAAAAATCTAAAAATAATGTAGATTTATTTAAAATATCTTGATCCATTAATTTAGTTTCTAAAAATTCATACCTTTTTAAAGACTCTTCTAATTGAGATGAAATTTTTAAATCCATAAAATTCAATCCAAGCACCAATTTATTTGTTGTCTTTTTAAAAGTTTTAAATTAAAATTAATTTTAGAAAAAGGTCTTGATCCAAAAAAACCTTTATTTGCTGACATAGGAGATGGATGTGCAGATGTAATAACTATATTTTTAGTACAATTTATAAATTCTATTTTTTCAAAAGCGCTTTTTCCAAATAAGACAAAAATAATTTTTCTACCTGAAGAAGATATTTTTTTTATAATATTATTAGTAAAAACTTCCCATCCAATATTAAAATGTGAACCTGGCTTTCCTTCTTCCACAGTCAAAGAAGAATTTAACAATAAAATTCCTTGATTTGCCCACTTCATTAAATACCCATGTTTAGCTGGCAAAACACCTAAATCCATATATAACTCTTTATATATATTCATTAAAGAACTAGGTAATTTACATTGTGGCAAAACAGAAAACGCTAGGCCATGCGCTTGCCCAAAATTACAGTACGGATCTTGACCAATAAGAACTATCCTAACTTTATAATAAGGAGCAGCATTTAAACAATTAAAAATATTATCATCAGAAGGATAAATGTTTTTTACTTTACGTTCTGATTCTACAAACTTTAATAAATTATTAAAATATGGCTTACTAAATTCAGACTTCAATTCTAAAAACCATGAACTTTCTATCATAAAAAACAATACCGAGGGAGAGATTTGAACTCTCACGATTTAAAAAATCAATAGATTTTGAGTCTATCGTGTCTACCAATTTCACCACCCCGGCAAAATATATACAACTTAATTAATGTTAACATAAAAAAATTATATATGCAAAAAAAATGATACAACACATATAGAAATTTAATAAATATTACTATAAAATATAGAAAATTTTAAATATAAATATTTTATGAAAAAAATAATATTAATACTAATTCCATTCACAGCGCATGCTAATCAACAAGAATCAGATTTAAGTGGGGGATTAAGTTCAATTTTATTATTTATAGGGTTATTTGCTATAATGTATTTTGTAATAATAAGGCCACAAACAAAAAAAGCAAAAGAGCATAAAAATTTAATAGAAAATATAAAAATAAATGATGAAATAATAACAAATAGCGGTATTCTTGGTAAAATAGAAAAAATAACAGATCAATTCGTAATTATTGAAATATGTAACAACACAACAATAATAATAAGAAAAGAATTTATATCAACAATAATCCCAAAAGGCACAATCAAAAATATAAAATGACATATAAAAAATTAAATATAATTATTATAATATTCATAATAAGTTTAATATATTCTTATCCAAACATATATGGTGAAGACCCAGCTATAATAATAAAAAATTATCAGATAACAAAAGAAGAAATAAATGAAAATATTAAAAATTCAAACATCAAAATAAAATCAATAAAATATACTAACAAAGAATTAATAATACGTTTTTTTTCAACAGAAGAACAATTTCTAATGTTTGAAAAAATAAAAAATATAAAAAATATAGATGCTTACCAAAATATATTAAATTCAGAAAAAATAAAATATTTCGAAAAGATCAATGCATATCCAATGAAATTAGGGTTAGATTTACGTGGTGGAGTGCACTTAGTAACAAAAATAAATACAAAACAAACAATAGAAAAAGAAATTAAAGAAACTTTTAAAAAAATAAAACGCATAACAAAAATAAAAGATATAGAAATAAAAAATAACAAAATAATAAAAATACTTAAAAATAAAGATATAGATTCAATAAAACAAATAAAATTTTTAACAGGATTAGATGAAAAATTTGACATCAAAAATGAAGAAAAATATATATTTTTAATACTAAATAAAGAATACAAAAAAGAGATTAAAAATAACATTATGACTAAAACATTATCTGTTTTAACAAAAAGACTAAATGAATTAGGTATATCTGAAACAATAATACAGCGCAATGGAACAAATAAAATAACAATAGATTTGCCAGGAATACAAAACATAGAATACGCAAAAAATATATTAGGAAAAACAGCAACATTAGATTTTATGTTGTTAGCAGAAAAAAATGAAAAAAAGAAAATAAAAACTTTATATGATAAAGAACAAAGAAAAATTAAATTAAAAAATAAAAGTATAATAAAAGGCGAATCAATAATTTATGCTAGCAGTGGATTTGAAAATACATTTAATAAACCATGTGTTAACATAAAAATAAATGAAAATGCGGCAAAAAAATTAAATAAAACAACAATAAAAAATATTGGGAAACCAATGGCAATAATATATAAAGAATCTTATATAAAAGATAATAAAGAAGAAATAAGGGAAGAAATAATAAGCATAGCTAAAATAATGAGTCCATTAAATGAACAATTTCAAATAACAGGATTAAACATTCAAGAATCTAAAAATCTTGCATTACTATTAAGGTCTGGTTCACTACCAACAACATTGTCTATAATAGAAGAAAAAATAATAGGCCCATCATTAGGAGAAGATAATATAAAAAATAGCATAAAATCATTAATACTGTCAGTTATAATAATAGCGTTATTTATGATTATAAAATATAAAAAACTAGGACTTATATCAACAATAGCTTTAATAACAAATATAACATTAATGATAAGTATAATGTCAATATTAAATGTAACACTAACGTTATCTGGTATTGCGGGTATAATTTTAACAATAGGTATGAGTATAGATTCAAATATTTTAATATTTGAAAGAATTAAAGAAGAATCTAAAATAAATTCAAATATAAATGTGATAACAAAAAATGGGTTTAACAATGCTTTATCCAGTATAATAGATGCAAATATAACATCATTGTTGATGGCATTAATTCTATTTTTAATAGGCGCTGGGCCAATAAAAGGATTCGCAATAGCATTATCATTAGGAATAATAACATCAATATATTCTTCTTTAATAGTTACAAAAAGCATAATAAATTTTTTGATAGAAAAAAATATAAAAATAACATGAATATAAATTTCATTAAAAAAAAATACATATACTTAACAATATCGATTACATTATGTTTAATATCAATATTAACAGTAATGAAAAAAAATATATCACTAGGATTAGAATTTTGTAGTGGTACAGAGATTGAAATACAATTTACACAAGAAATTAAACTTGATGAATTAAAAAAAAATCTATCAAAAATAAAAAATATAAAAATAAATTACTATGGGTCAAATAAAAGTATTCAAATAAAAACAAAAAATAAACAAAACGATATAGCAGAAATTAAAAATATATTAAAAAAAACTTTAAATGAAAAAAATATAAAAATAATAAATTCAACTTATATAGGATCAGAAATTGGAAAAGAAACAATACAAAAAAGCTTATCGGCTATTATAATAGCAATATTATCTATGACTGTTTACTTAATAACAAGATTTAACTTAATATTTGCTTTGAGCGCAATAATGACATTAATTCATGATATTATAATAATAATAGGTATAATTTCACTTACAGAAATAGAATTAAATTTAATAATAATATCAGCAATATTTACTATATTTGGATACTCAATAAATGATACAATAATAATATTTGATAGAATAAGAGAAAATATAAAATATAACAAGAATAATATATCACTATCGGAAATAATTAATAACTCTATAAATAAAACATTATCAAGAACTATAAGCACATCTTTATCAACAATATTTGTAACCATAACATTAATGTTTTTTGCTGGAGAATCACTATTTTTATTTTCATTAATATTAACTTTAGGAATAATAATAGGTACATATTCATCAATTTATATATCAGCAATTCCGTTAACATTTTTTAAAAAAATATAAAAAAAAAAGTAAATAAAGGGAAAGTCTGGACTCCGTAAAAGATATCAGAGAAAAACTGAAAAGTGAAAACTTATAGAAAGTTAAAAAGAAAATTAAATAAAATGAAAAAATATAAATTTTTATAAAACCTTATCTGGAGCAAAATTAAATAGAAAAAAATCAGGTAAATTGCTTGAAATTATATTAAAATATAATTTAGATGAATTCAATTTAAACAGAATCCAGCTTATTTATTTACTTACTTTTTTAAAAAAGGAAAAAAAAATGGAAAAAACACTACTAATAATAAAACCAGATATAACTAAAAAAAAATTAATTGGTAAAATAATAACAATTATAGAAGAAAATAATTTATTAATAGAAAATATATTCATGCTAAAATTTAAAAAAGATGATGCTAAATTATTTTATAAAGATCATGAAAAAAAAGTTTTTTTTAATGAATTAATGGATTTTATAACATCAGATAAAATAATTGCAATAATATTAACTGGAGAAAATATAATAAATAAAACCAGAAAATTAATAGGCGATACAAATTTTAAAAATGCAGAAAAAAATACTATAAGAGCATTTTTTGCTACAAGTTTAACAGAAAATGCTGTACATGCTTCCGATTCAATAGATTCAGCAAAAAAAGAAATTAAAATAATATTAGACTTAATTAAAGAAAATGAATACCAATAAAAATTGGAAAATTAATTTATTAAATTTCACAAATGAATCATTTATAAATTTAACAAAAATATTTAAAGAAAAAAAATTTATTTCTAAACAACTCAATACTTATATATATAAAAAAGACATAACAAATTTTGAAAAAATAGATAACATTAAAAAAAAATTCATAGAAAATTTAAAAAAAATATCAGAAATACGAAAATTAAAAATTATAAAAGAATATATAGATTTAGATAATACAATAAAATTAGTAATTAAAACTGAAAAAAATATAATAGAAACTGTAGCAATTCCTAATAGTAAAAATCATTTTACTATTTGCATTTCATCTCAAAATGGATGCGCATTAAATTGCGCTTTTTGCAGTACAGGGAAAAATGGGTTTTATGGCAATTTAAAACCATATGAAATGATAAGTCAAATAATAATGGCAAAAGAAAAAATAAAAAATATATTTGAGAAAAAAAAAATAACAAATGTCGTTTTAATGGGAATGGGCGAACCATTACTTAATTTAGATAATGTGCTAGCTTTCATATCAATATTAAGCAATGAAAATGCTTTAGATATAAATAAAAAAAAAATAACGATAAGTACAAGCGGAATAACAAATAAAATTAAAAAAATATCAGAAAATAATATACCATTAGCATTATCACTACATTCTACAGATAACACCATAAGATCAAAAATAATGCCAATAAATAAAAAATATCCATTAAAATCAATACTAAATGAATGTAAAAAATATTTATCAAATAGTAATACACTAACAATAGAATATATTCTTATAAAAGACTTAAATGATTCAGATAAAGATATAAATAACTTAATTGATCTAACAAAAAAATTAAAATGTAAAATATGTTTAATCCCATTTAATACAATACCAAACTCTCCATTTAAATCACCTAATTTAGAAAAAATAATAGCGTTTCAAAATAAATTAAAAAATAATAAAATAATAGTAAATATAAGAAAAAGAAGAGGAGAAAATATAAATGCAGCTTGTGGACAATTATCTGGTAAAATAAATAATAAATATGATAAAAACTAAATTTTTTTTAAAAAATGTTATTTATATTATTGTTATACTAGCACTAATTTTTATATATAAAATACATGAAAAAAATGTAATCACAAAACAAAATTCATTTGATATTTTTATGATAAATATAGCACTAAATAATAAAGATGAAAAAACAGTAAATTTTAAAATTAAAAACTTAGATGAAAAAAATTCTAATTTAATAATAAAAAATAACAAATTAAATGTTAAAAAAAATAAAAAAAATTTGAATAATAAAAAAATAAAAAATAAAATAAATATACTTAAGTTTTAAAACCTATATATGAAAACATCACTAACATACAGGATAATATACATAATTTCAATAATATTTTTAACGCAATATTTAATTCTAAATTTCTGTAAAAAATTAAATATAAATATAAATATAAAAATAGAAAAAGATGCTGTAATAAATTATATAACTTTAAATAACAAAAATGAAATATCTATAACAAATAAAAATATAGATAAAATAATACAAACAAATTCAAAAAACTTTACATTTTTAAAAAAAAACAATTTAAATACAAACAAAAAGTACATTTTACTAAAACAAAATAAAAAATTAATTTTGTTAAATAAAAAAAACTTTTCAAAAATAATAGAAAAAAAAATAATAGGTAAAATAACTTCAAACATCAAAATAACAAACAATGAAATATTTATAAATGCAAACGATAATAAAATAATAGCATTTGATATTAAAAAAAATAAAATAAAATGGGAAACAATAACAAACGCAAACATATTTAATATAACCACAAAATCAAAAATATTAGTATCATGTGATAAAATTTATCAAATAATACCTAACTCATTTTTATTCATTTTAGATAAAAGTAACGGAGAAATTCTTTTAAATAAAAATATAAAAATAATTGATAAAAATAATCCAACAGAAATAAAAATAATTAAAAAAGTAATAATAAATAAAAACCTAATTTTTATTTGTTATAAAGATGGATCATTTATAAAATTAGATGGAACAACTGGAGAAAAACTTTGGCAAAAAACTAAAAATAATTATAAAAATTTTCTATTAGCTAAAAATAAAATAATAATTGCAAAAAAAAATGGAAATATAACTATTTTAAATAAAAAATCTGGCAAAAAAATCTTGACCAATAAAAGTTTAAATGGTAAAAAAATAAATATAAAATACATAAATAAAAAAACTAATATTGCAATAATAAAAGAAAATTCAGGTACAACACATTTAATAAATATGAAAAATGGAATTATAATATATAGTTTTAAATTAGGTAAAAATAATATTAAATACATATCAAAAAATAACAATTTAATAGGTTTAAAGGAAAATAAAAAACTTTTTAATATTAAAATAAATAGTTAAAAATGGAAAAAATAATAATAGTCGGTAAAAAAAACGTTGGTAAGTCATCTTTATTTAATTTAATAACAAAAAAAAAAGAATCAACTATCATAGATTATCCTGGATATACACGAGATTGTATATCATGTATAACTAAAATTAAATCAAAAATATTTGAATTAACAGATACAGCTGGAATAGGTTACGAAAAAACTGATTTAGATTATAAAACAATAAAAAATACATGGGATAAAATCAAACTTTCCGATACTATAATTTTAATGATAGATGCAAGCGATGAGTACTTAAGTGAAAATACTAACATATTAAACACAATAAAAAAACTTAAAAAAAATATAATCTATATAATAAATAAAATAGAATTAAAAAATATATACGAATTAGAAAATATTAAAAAAATATTAAAAATAAATAAAACAATAGATATATCAATTAAAAAACAAATAGGTATAGAAAATTTACTAGAGTCATTAACAAAAAATACACAAACAATAGAAGATATAAATATCAAATATTCTTTGAACATATCAATTGTTGGAAAACCTAACGCAGGTAAATCTTCTTTAATAAATAAACTCACAAAATCAAATAATTTAATAACAGATAGCACACCTGGTACAACTCGTGACATTATTCAATCTATTTTTAAATTAAATGGAAATACATATAAAATAATAGATACCCCTGGAATTAAAAAAAAAACAAATATAAAATCTAAAATAGATAAAATTTTAATAAAAAATGCTTTTAATGCCATAAAAATTAGTGATATAATTATATTAGTAATTGAAAATGAAATAACTAATCAAGACATTGAAATAATAAAATATATTAAAAAACAGGAGAAAAACCTAATAGTATCTATAAATAAATCTGATGTAAAAAATAAAAGCGATTTAAAAAAAATAAATAACAAAATTAAAAACTACATTAAAAAACAAAATGAATATGTTTTTATTTCAGCAAAGTATAATTTTGGATTAGAAAATTTAATAAAATTAATCTTAAAAATTAAAAATTTTCAAAAAATTCAAATAAATGAAAATAAGTTAATCGATGTAACAAAAAAATTAAAAAATTATAAAATAAAATGTATAAATATAGAAAAATATATGCCGTTAACATTTAAAATTAAAAAAAATAAAACTTTTTTTATCTCTCATGCAGAAAAAAAATACATTACAAGTTTCATTATCAATGAATTAAAAATAAAAAACATATCAACAAAAATTATATTTGAATAAATTATGATAAAAATAATAATATTAATATTAATGACATTTTTTTTAACATGCGTTAATGCAAAAAATTATACTAATAAAACTGACTATTTTATAGCAAAAAAATTATTTAATAATAAAGAATATTTAAAATCAGAGTTTATACTAAAAAATTTAATATCAGAAAATGAATATAATAATAAATACGTAATAAAAGCAAAAGTATTAAAAGTTTTGATAGAATATAAAAAAAATGAAATAGAAAGTGCTTACACTACGATAAAAACAATACAAAAAATAAATGATAAATCAATTTACTATAAAAAGATTTTATATTTAAAAGCCATAATATATTATAATAGTAATAATAAAAATTATATACAAAAAATATTAAAACTAAATAAAAACAAAAATGATCAAGCGTTAAAAATTAAAGCTTTATTAGCATTACAAAAAATTAAAAATGATGAAATTTATTTCAATCATATAAGAAATAATATAAAAATTATAAAGAATGAAATAAATCAATATAGAATTAATATATGCAAATTTTATATTAAAAAAAAAGCATACATTTCGGTTATAAAGCGTTTGGAAAGTAAAGATTTCGATATTAAAATGAAAAATGCTGATGACTACCATACAACGTATTTAATATTAAAATCTTATAATGAATTATTACTAGATAAAATATCTAAAAAAATATTAAACAAAATAAAAAAATATGATAAAATACAAAAAAGTAGTAATTTGCTATATCAATAATACATTAATAAATTTTAAACCCCGACAGGACCGGAAGGTAGCATCGGTATAAATTAATTAATGATATTAATCTGGTTAGCATATTACTACCATGACATATATAACTTTAGCTAATAAATGGCGTCCAAAAAAATTAAATAACCTAATAGGTCAAGATCAAGTAATATTTTCATTAAAAAATATAATAGAAAGTAAAAAAATACACCCTGCATATATAATACATGGCCCACAAGGTACTGGAAAAACAAGTTTAGCTAGAATAATAACAAAATGTGTAAATTGTGAAAAAAAAATAACAATTGATCCCTGCGATAATTGCTTTTGTTGTATATCCATAAACAAAAACAAAAATATTGATTCAATAGAAATAGACGGCGCTTCAAAAACTAAAATAGAAGAAATAAAAAATATAATAGAAATAGCACAATATAAAAGTTCAAATAATAGATACAGAACATTCATAATAGATGAATGTCATATGTTATCACAAAGTAGTTTTAATTACCTGTTAAAAACCTTAGAAGAACCGTATATAAATACATTATATATATTAATAACAACACAAATAGAAAAAATACCAAAAACAATAGTATCCAGGTGTATAAATTTACAATTAAATAAACTAAATAAAAAAAACATAAAAACACATATAGAAAATATATTAAAAGAAGAAAACATATTTTTTGACAATATATCACTAGATTATATATCAATTTTTTCAAATGGTAGTTTAAGATCAGCTATAAATACAATTGAAAAAATAACATCTAAAGAAAAGATAATAAATACAAAAAATACAAGATTAATGCTAGGAATTTTGCCAGATTTAAGTATCTTGTTTATAATAAAAAGTATACATGAAAAAGATATAAAAAATTTAATAAGTAATATTAAAAAAATAACAGAATTAGGCTTAAATAATAAAACTATATTAATACAAATACAAATAACACTATATAAAATATTATTATATAAATCTAATATAATTTATGATGAAAGTTTATGTAAATATAAAATATTTATGTATTTATCAAAAGTTATGACAAAAGAAAAAATAACTAACCTATATAACAAACTAATAGACATTACAATAGATAACAACGTTATAAACGAAATAGATTTTGAGATGATTTTAATAAATTTTTCAATTTAAATATTGAAAAAAGCTGAAATTAAAAAATTTCAGCTTTAATTTTTACATCATTCCCATAGAATTCATACCATCACTATGAGAAGAATGAGACTCTTTATCAGTCTTAGGTGCTTCAGCTATAGCGCATTCAGTTGTTATCATTAATCCAGCTATAGAACCAGCATGTTCTAAAGCACATTTGGAAACTTTAGTAGGATCTAAAATTCCAAACTCAACCATATCACCATATTTTCCCAAAGCAGCATTAAACCCATAATTACCACTACCACTCTTAACATTTTCTAATACAACAGCAGGTTCAAACCCGGCATTTGAAGCAATTTGACGTAAAGGAGATTCTAATGCCTTCAAAACAATCTTAATACCGTGTAATTGATCTTCATTATCACATTTTATATCATTAAGTTTATCCATGATCCTTATATAAGCAACACCACCACCAGGAAGCATACCTTCTTCAACAGCTGCTCTGGTAGCATGTAAAGCATCTTCAACTCTAGCTTTCTTTTCCTTCATTTCTACTTCAGTATAAGCACCAACTTTTATAACTGCAACACCACCAGATAATTTTGCAGCTCTTTCTTGTAATTTTTCTTTATCATAATCGCTTGTAGCATCATCGCGCTGCTTTTCTATTTGTTTAATACGATCTCTTATAGAACTAACTTTGCCAGCCCCATCAATTATTGTGGTATCGTCCTTAGTAATAACTATACGTTTAGCCATACCTAAATCTTCTAATTTAACAGACTCTAAAGATACTCCCAATTCATCAGATACAACTGTAGTATTTGTTAATATCGCTATATCTTCTAAAATAGCTTTGCGTCTATCACCAAATCCAGGTGCTTTAACAGCACATGACTTAACTATACCACGAATATTATTAACAACTAAAGTAGCTAAAGCTTCACCTTCAATATCTTCCATTATGATAAACAATGATTTACCAGTTTTAGCAATGCTTTCTAATACTGGAACCATATCTCTTATACTTGTTATTTTCTTATCTACAATTAAAATGTAAGGATTATCCAACTCACAACTCATATTTCTTTGATTATTTACAAAATGAGGAGAAATAAAACCTTTATCAAATTGCATGCCATCTACTACATGTAATTCATTTTCTAAACTATTTCCTTCTTCAACAGTAATGACTCCCTCTTTACCTACTTTAGACATGGCCTTAGATATAATTTCTCCTATTTCTAAATCAGAATTGGCAGAAATAGACCCAATTTGCATAATATCTTTATCTGTTAAACATGGTATTGACATTTTTTTTAATTCTTTAACACAAACTGATATAGCTTTATCTATACCACGTTTCAAATCCATAGGATTCATACCAGCAGCAACATATTTATTACCTTCTATAGCTATACTTTTAGCCAAAACAGTAGCGGTGGTTGTGCCATCTCCAGCTATGTCAGATGTTTGTGAGGCAACTTCTTTTACCATTTGTGCACCCATATTAGCAAACTTATCTTCTAACTCTATTTCTTTAGCAACAGTAACCCCATCCTTCGTAATTGTTGGAGAACCAAATGATTTTTCTATAATAACATTTCTGCCACATGGCCCTAAAGTTTTTTGCACAACATTAGCAAGAGTAACCACACCTTCTAACAATTTTTGACGAGCTGCGTCTCCGTATTTTATCTCTTTTACACTCATTTTTAACCCCTTAATCAATTATAGCTATAACTTCATCTTCTTTTATAATTAAATAATCTTTACCTTTAATAGTAATATCGGTACCAGAATATTTGCCAAAAATAACATGATCATTACATTTTAAAGACATTTTTTGTATCTTACCATCAACAGTTTTTCCTGGACCAACAGCCACGACTATCCCTCTTTGAGATTTATCAGTAACAGTTTCAGGAATAACTATACCACCCTCAGTAGTACGTTCATCAATGCGTTTTATAACAACTCTATCAAATAAAGGACGAATTCCTACATCATTATTCATAAAAGAATTACCTCAATAAAAACTTACTATTGCTATATATGTGTAGTCATTTTAATATTAATCAAGTCCAAAAAAATAAAAATAAAATGAAAACAATAATAAAATATATAAAAAACATGAAAAATACCGAAAAAAAATCAATTAAAATAATGAAAAATACAAAAAATACAAAAATAATTTTACAAAAAAACATTGAAATATTATTTTTTTATAAAAAAAAATTATGTAAAGAAAAAATATGCAAAATAACAATTAAAAAAACAAATAATTACTAACGTTAAAAGAAGACGATAAAACAATATTTAATAAAAAAGAATCATTATTTAATAACTTGAATAAAAAACTACAATTATTATTTTTATTAATTAACGAATTCGAATCAAAAGAAGATAATAAAATAACAAATTCACCTTTGTCTAAAAAATTATTAGATTCAAAAAACTCAACGGTAAACTCAGATAATTTAAAATAAAAAATAAATTCAAATTTTTTAGTCAAATCTTTAGCTATAAAAACCAATCTTTCAGAATCAAAAATTGATTTAAATAAAATTAAAGTTTCCAAAAGACGAGAACCAGATTCAAAAAATATGCAAGTTCTACATTCATAAATTAATTTAAATAAAAAAATTTCTTTATAAATTTTTTTTTTAGGTAAAAAACCTTCAAAAATAAATCTATTAACATTAAACGAACAAATAGAAACAACAGTAGATACGACAGATGATCCAGGTATGGCTACAACCTTTATATTATTAGAATAAGCACTATTAATTAAAAACTGCCCAGGATCACTAACACATGGTGTGCCAGAATCAGATACTAATGCGGCTGAAAATCCATTTTTAATATATTTGATTAAATCTGAACAGACATTTGTCTCATTTTCAACATTCAAGACTAAAATTTTATTTTTAAATTTAAAAAAAGAAATTAAAAATCCTATTTTTCTAGAATCTTCAGCTATTATGAAATCAACTTTTTTTAAAATAAAAATAGCTCTATTAGAAAAATCAAAAAAGTTACCTATAGGACACCCGACAACATATAATATACCTTTTAAAAAATACATAATTTACAAAAACTCACTTATAATTAAAAAAAAAATTTAATAAAATTAAAATTAAAAAAATGAATAAAATATCAAACAAAAAAAATAAACTACTACAAAAATTAATATCAACGATAATAAAAGAATTAATAAATATAGAAAATAACAACTTAATAACAGTTACATCAGTTGATACAACAAAAAATGGCTTAAATTCTAAAATATACATATCAAGCTTAAAAAATGAAAAAGAAATAATAAAAATGCTAAATATAAATAAAAAAAAAATCAAACATGCACTTACTACAAAAATTAAAAATCACACAATACCAGAAATAGAATTTCACCTAGATAAAACAACAGAATACGAACTAATTATACAGAAAATAAATGAAAAAAAATGACTTAATTTTGATAAATAAATCGGAATATATAACATCAAATAAAATAATACAACTACTTAAAAAAAAATTTAAAATTAATAAAATAGGCCATTGTGGTACATTAGATCCATATGCTTCAGGACTGTTAATAATATGTGTAGGTAAAAAAACAAAATTGGCTTCAAAAATAATAAATTATGAAAAAAAATACATTGTAATTGCAATAATAGGCATTAAATCTATAACAGATGATTTAGATGGAAAAATTATTTTTTACGAAAAAAATACGAAAAAAATACAAAAAAATAAAATAAAACATGAATTAAAAATTATACAAAAAAATAAATATCATAAACCTCATTTATTTTCTTCAATAAAACACAATGGAACAAACTTATATAAATTTGCACGATTAGACATTAAAATGAAAATTAAAAACAAAGAAAATAAAATTAATAAAATAAAATTGATTGAAATTAATAAAAAAATATTAATAATTACAGTAACATGCAAACATGGAATATATATAAGATCAATAATAAATGAGTTAAGCGAATGTATTAAAGCTCCAATCTGTACATTAAAAATAACACGTTTATCAATCAAAAAATACACAATTTTAAATTCATACAATTATAAAGACATAATAAATAATGAAAAAGTTAATTAAAAAATCTTAGCAATTTCTAAAAATAAATCTAAATTTTTTTTTGAACAAAATTCGCTTAAAACAAAAGGTATTCCAAAATTTGAAGCTTCACTTAAATCCATTAACAACGGTAATTCAAAAAAATTTTTTATAAAAAATTCATCAGCTATATTTTTACCAAACTCACTATTACCATAAATATGATTTACTTTATAACAATTATTACACAAAAAAAATTTCATATTTTCTATAAGAATTTTTATATCAATATTAAATTTTTTTAACATAAAAATAGACTTTCGTATATCATCTATCGATGTTAAATTAGGCATGGTTATCAAAATCATATAAGCAAAATTAATATCCCTTAATAAACTTAAATAAATATCTCCTGTTCCTGGTGGAAAATCAATAATTAAAATATCTAAATCTCCCCAAATTGTATTATCAAATAAATATTTAATAGTATTACTAATCATCGGCCCTCTTAATAAAACAGAGGAATTTTTATTTAAAAAATAACCAAAAGACATAGAACTTAAATTATATTTTGAGACAGGTTGTAAAAATTTATTATTTAAATCAAACTCATATGTATCACACACACCTAATAATCTTGGATGATTTGGACCATATAAATCAGCATCAAATAACCCCACTTTTTTATTAAAAAAATAAGCCAATGTTACAGCTAAATTAACAGATATAGTACTTTTTCCAACACCACCTTTACACGACATAACTCCAATAATAGATTTGATATTCATAAAAACAACTTTAAAACATCAATATGTTTAGATTTAATAATAATAATCCGAGATGAAAAAGTATAAACATATATATATACACACAAATCAGGCATAATTTTTTGCAATAATTTTTCACCCCATTCTACTAATAAAAATTTTTTTTTTTCATCTAAACATGTAGAGAGCTTTGAATAAGCATCTTCAAAAGAAATGAAATCATAAAAATCACTATGATAAAAACACACATCATTTAAAAAAAAAACATTAACCTTAGAAAAGCTTGAACTACTAATATTATAATTATAATCTAAGATGTTACCTAAAAAACCTTTAGAAAAAAAAGTTTTACCAATTCCAAAATCACCAACTAAAAAAATAATGGTATTAAATAAATAACATCTAGATAAAATAATACTAAATTTATTAAAAGACATATAATTATTAAAAAAAAAAATGGCGCTAAACATATCTAATTAACTCTAGATATATAACTTTTCTCTTCTGTATCAACTTTAACTATATCATTAACTTTTACAAATAAAGGAACTTTTATATTAACACCAGTCTCTAAAATTGCATTTTTAGAATTTTTGGATACAACTGAAGCACTATTAACGTCTTCACATTCTAAAACAGATAATTCTGAAAATTTCGACGGTTTTACATAAACTATTTTATCATTCAAAAAAACAATAAAACAAAAGCAACCTTCCTTTAACCAGTTTTTAGTTTCACCAATTATATCTAAAGAAACATCATAATATTCAAACGAATCTTCATTCATAAAATGATAGGAATTACTATCAAAATATAAATATTTAACTTTCAACTCAAATAAATCAGTAGATTTTAATTTTTCTCCCAATTTAACCGTTTTTCTTATAACTAACCCTGTAATAAAACTTTTTAATTTTAATCTATTAAAGGCTTGTCCTTTTCCTGGATTAACAAATTCATTTTCAACTATAATAAAAGGCTCATCGTTAATCTCAATCTTTAACCCAACTTTAAAATCTTTACTTTTAAAAAAAATCATAAATTCAATATTTTTTAAAAAATTTGAAAAATTCACTATCTAAAGACAGAATGATAATATCAGATTTATTAGAAAAAGAATTTTTATACGCATCTAAACTTCTATAAAAAGAATAAAATTCTTTATCTAGATTAAATGCTTCAGCATACATTTTAGTAACAACAGCATCACCATCACCTTTTATTTTTTTTGCATCTCTTAAAGCATGAGCAACTATAATTCTTTTTTCTTTTTCAGCCCATGCATGAATTCTAGCTGCGTCAGCTCTACCATTAGCTCTTATTTCACTAGCCACTCTTTCCCTTTCTGCACGCATTCTATTATAAACAGAATCTCTTACCTCATCTGGTAAATCTATACGTTTTATTCTAACATCTATAACGGATATTCCGATATTTTTTGTAGTGCTCTCTATCTCTTCTCTAAGCTTAAACATTAATTCTAATCTTTCACCATAAACAACTTCTTGAATAGTATGTCTACCAAATTCTGCCTTTAAATCAGCTAAAATTTTTTGTCTTAACAACTGTTCAGCTTTATTTCTTTGTCCACCAGTTCTTGTGTAATATAAAGCTAAATCATCTATTTGCCACAAAACATAAAAATCTACTAAAACGTCTTTTTTTTCTTTAGTTGTAATCCTAGAAAATTGAGAATCTAAAACTTTCAATCTCATGTCAAAAGGTTTGACTTCTTCAAGCATTGGAATCTTAAAATGTAACCCAGGATTATAAACTTTAGTAGAATTAATAGATTTATCAATTTTAAGTTTACCTAAAAACTCAACCAAAGCTTTATCAGTTTCATAAACAGTAAAGAAAGAATATGGGGTTAATATTAAAAATAATAAAAAAAATATAATATACAAAACTCTCATAAATATACCTCATTTATTTACTTTTATTTGTAAAAAAAGTACTGTCGCCGGCTTGATGTAAAAATTTATCTATAGGTAAATAAATTATATTATTACCACTTAAATCTACTAAAACTTTACTAGTTCTTGAAAAAACTGTTTCAAGCGTATCTAAATAAAGTCTAATACGAGTTACCTCTGGTGCATTTTTATATTCAGCTAAAATCAATTTAAATTTTATAACATCACCTTCTGCTATAAAAATAACTTCTTGTTTATAAGCATTTGCTGTTTCCAGTATTCTAGCTGCCTCACCCTTTGCTTCAGGTATGACTTTGTTTGCAAAAGATTCTGCTTGATGTTTTAATTGTTCCTTTTCTTCTTGAGCTTTTATTACATCATCAAATGAATTCTTTATATCATTTGGTATTCTAACATCTTTTAAAGCAACAACAGCAACATAAATTCCAGAATTATAAGAATCTAATATATGTTGTAATTGTTCATGAATTTCAGACGCAATTTGTTCTTTCCCCAAAGTCATTAAAAAATCTAAATCAGAATAACCGACGACTTGTCTTAAAGCACTATCAGCTGCTTCTTTCAAACTTTTATCTGGTTCAACTAAATTAAAAAGATACTTTTCAACATCACTTATTCTATACTGAACTTCTATTTCTGCAGTTATTATATTTTCATCTTTAGTTAACATATAAGACCCATAATGGCTACTTCTTTCTAACTTTTCTGTGTTAATTATCTGTTTTTTTTCAATAAAAAATGGTATCCAATTTGGACCCTGTTCGGTAATACGATTATATTTACCAAGTCTAGTAACAACAGCTTGCTCAGCAGGCTTTACTATATAAAAACCAATAATAAAATAAATAAAAAAAATAATAATAAAAAGCCCTACTATAAAATATTTATAATTATAAGGAAAAAACCTTAAAAAATTAAAATTAAAATATTTAAAAACCATAAAAATTAACCTTAATAAAAGCTATACATACAAATTAATAATTTTAACACATTCTTTTAAAAAAAACCGCTCTTTATTTTCAATAAAAAATGAATTATTACTAAACTTTTTTGTCCATTTCAATTGATTATCGGCTAATCTAAAAGTAGCTTTAATAATAGAATCAACTGCATCAATAAAATTCATTTTACCATTTAAATAAAATAATAAATCTTTATATCCGATAGATTTAAAAGAATTGAAATTTAAATTTAAATTTATATCAAACTCAGATTTCAAAAAAATAACTTCGTTCAAAAAACCACAATCTAACATGTTCCAAACTCTATCTTTTATTTTACAATAAAAAACATTTTTATTAAATGGTAATAAAAAAATATTAACAAAAGAAATTTTAAACTTTATTTTTTTATAAAAAGAATAAATTTTGGAAGTTAATTTATAATTTAAAAAAAAATCTTCATTTAAAGATTTTAAAAAAAATTGCAAATACCAAGCATACATCATTGTTCCTCCAACAAATAAAGGAATCTTATACCTATTTAAACAATCAATAATAATATTAAAAGAATCAAAACAAAAGTCCCAAACAGAATAAGAGTCCATTGGATTTTTTATATCTATTAAATGATGTCGAAATTTATTTCTTACGTCAATACATGGCTTTCCAGTTCCAATATCCATAAATTTATAAATCATGCTAGAATCAATATTTATAATTTCTAATGGAAAATAATTAAATAATTTTAAGGATAAATTAGTTTTTCCAACACACGTAGGTCCAAGTAAAAAAAATAAAAATTTATTATTCATACCTTAGAACATATAACTATTAATAATAACGAAATAATACTAACAACTTTTATTAAAGGATTTATAGCTGGACCTGCTGTATCTTTATACGGATCTCCAACCATATCACCAGTAACAGCTGCTTGATGTGCAAAAGAACCTTTGCCACCAAAATTACCATCTTCTATATATTTTTTTGCATTATCCCAAGCCCCGCCACCAGATGTCATAGATATTGCTAAAAATATACCAATTATAATAATACCTAAAATCATAGACCCTAAAGCAACAAATGCATTAATCTGTCCGAAAATAAAATATATAAACAAATAAAATAAAACAGGAAATATAACTGGAAAAGTAGCTGGTAAAACCATTTCAGATATAGAAGCTTTAGTTAATAAATCTATAACTTTTTCATAATCTGGTCTAACAGAACCTTGCATTATACCTGGAACATTAAGAAATTGATATCTTACTTCATCAACAACTTTGCCAGCTGCATATCCAACAGCCCTAATACTAAAAGCAGAAAATAAATACGGTATAATTCCTCCAAAAAATAACCCCACTATTACAAATGGATCTTTTAAAGAAAAAAGTAAATCATAATTAGGAAAATAATATTCTAAATCTTTAGTATAAGTAATAAATAAAACTAAAGACCCTAATCCAGCAGAGCCTATAGCATAACCTTTTGTAATTGCTTTTGTTGTATTACCAACAGCATCTAAATTATCAGTTATAATTCTAACTTCATGATTCATATTTGCCATTTCTGCTATTCCTCCAGCATTATCTGTTACAGGACCATACGCATCTAATGTTACAATTATACCAGATAAAGAAACCATACTAGCTGCAGAAAGAGAAACACCTATAATCCCACCTATACTATAAGAAATCAAAATTGCTAATATTACAAAAAATACTGGTAAAGCAGTAGATTCCATAGAAAAAGCTAACCCTTGAATTATATTTGGAGCATGTCCTTTTGTGGATGCACTAGCAATATTTCTAACTGGGTAAAAACTTGTGGAAGTATAATATTCAGTAACTAAAATTAAAAAAAATGTTAAAACAATTCCAACGATAGAACAACAAAAAATATTAAAACCTGTTAACTTAATGGATGAAAAATTAAAAACAGAATTAAATCCAATATAAAATTTAATAAAAAAAAATATAAAAACTAATGAAAAAAAAGCTGATAATAAAAAACTTTTATACAACGCACGCATTATTTTTGTATCAGACAACTTAACAAATAAAACTCCAATAATAGTAGAAAAAACACAAAAAGAACCAACAATTAAAGGATACATTATTAAACATTTACTAGATTCATCACTTAAAATAAATAATAAAACCATTGACGCTATTATTGTAACACAGTAAGTTTCATACAAATCTGCTGCCATACCAGCGCAATCTCCTACATTATCTCCTACATTATCTGCTATAACTGCAGGATTTCTAGGGTCATCTTCAGGTATGCCTATTTCAAGTTTACCAACTAAATCAGCGCCTATATCAGCACCTTTAGTAAAAATCCCTCCACCTAATCTAGCAAATACAGATATAAAAGATGCCCCTAATCCAAGAGCAATTAAAGCATGCATAATAACGCGCATTTCTAAATCTAAAAATAATAAAAATTTATAAAATAAAAAAATACCTAATAAACCAAAACCTATAACTAAAAGCCCTGTTACACTACCAGCTTTAAAAGCTATATCAAACGCTTTAGATAACCCATCTAAATAAGCTGCATTAGCAGTTCTAACATTAGCATTAACAGAAATTAACATTCCAACATATCCTACAAATGAAGAAAAACAAGCACCAATAAAAAAACCCAAAACATAATATTTGCCAAGTAAAAAATAAATAAATATAGCTAATAAAATACTGACAAAAAATATAGTAAAATATTGACGTTTAAGATATGCCTTAGCACAAGATTTAATATTATTAGAAATCTCTACCATTTTTGAATTACCCGTTGGATAAATCAAAATTTTTCTGGCAAAAAATAAAGAAAAAATAAAAGAAAAAATAATACCAATTATTATAATAAAATCATAAATATTCATAATTCCTCATACATTTAAAAAACCATTATCAAAAAACCATTGTTCAATTAAAATGGTCGCTGACAAAGCATTAATAGTGAAAAAATCTTTATTTTTTTTAAAATTTAAAATACGTCTAGCTTTCCAACTAGATAAATTTTCATCAATAAAAATAACATGTCCATTATAAAAACATCTGATTTTAAATGCAAATAAATCTATTTTATCTAATAATTGAGAATTATCATAACATTCGCTCATTGGATAACCAATTATAATAAACTTAGGTTTCCAAAAATTCAAAATTGAAAAAATATCAAAATATTTAATATCTAATTTATTAATTAAAATGGAAAATAATGGTGATGTATTAAATGTTAACGTTTCTCCAACAGCTACTCCTACATATCGCATACCAAAATCAAATCCCAATATAAACAAAATTACCTCAAATCAATAAAAAATAATTATAATAAATATTAAAATTTAAAAAGCATTTCAAACAAAACTTACTAATATATATTCTTTCTAATAAAATAAAATTTAAAAAAAATGCAATTGATAAAAAATGAAAATTTAAAAACAAAACAAAATAAATTAAAGAATAAAAAACATTAACTGATACAGCTAACAAAAGCGGAAAAAAATAAAAATTAAAACAATAAGAATAAAAAATCTTACTTTTTAAAAACATATAAAACATAATTTTTATACTGAAAAAATTTATATCAACAGGGAAAAATATAAAATGAGTGAAATATTTATAAAAAAGATAAGAATAAGTTGTAAAAATTCCAATCAATGGACCATAACCTAAAAATTCATCAAATAAAATAGAATATCCATTAAAAAAGCCACTAACATAAACCCAAGAAAAACCTAATTTAAAAAAAAAATTAATACGTATATCTAAAAAATACATGTTATTAACTTTAAAAAAAACCTTATTAATACCAAACCTAGAAGACTTACCACCGGCAAGAATAACAGGACAAAAATATCTTAACATAAATCATTTTCTAAAAAGAATTAATCCAAATGTAAGTAGAATCTAAATAATATTCTTTTTTCCAAATAGGAATGCAATGTTTTATATACTCAACTAAAGACCTACAACAATGGAAAGAACTCTTCCTATCAACAGAACTAACACGAACGATTAAATTTACATCTCCAACAAATAAAATCCCTTTTCGTTGCAAAATATAAATACTTAAAATATTTTTAGACAAAAAAAAATAATTACATTTATCCTGTAATAATGAAATAGCTAAAGACTCAAAAACATGATATTCAACTTTATCAACTGGCTTACCTAAATTAAAATTACGTATAACTCCAATAAAAAAAAAATCCGCACCAACATTTACATTATATGATAATTTAAGATAAGAAAAATCTATTTTAGAATCATAAAATTTAATAAAACAATTTTGCATTATTATCCCCCAGAAAAAGGCGGTAAAAGATACACAGTATCATTATCAGATAACACATGATTATCATTTAAAATATTACAATTATCAGAAAAAACGGAATTTTTAACAAGATAAGAAAACCCATCCAAAGATTTATTAAAAAATTTACATATTAATATTTCTCTTAAAATAATAATTGTTGTATCTTTGGGAACTTTAATAGACAAACATTTAGAAAAATGTTCTTGAAAAATCCCCATCATATTTACATTTACATTAATCATAATAAAAAAACCTAAAAAGGCTCATAGAAATAAACGTTTAAAACATCACCTTTTTTTGAACTATCACATAACCTTAAAAAAACAAAAGAATTTGATTCTACAAAAGACTTAACTTTAAAAGATTGTTGATCTTCCATTATTCTAACATGAAAATTATTTTTATAAAAAAATACAAAAGATTTTAAAAATAAATCAACAGTACGTTTTAAAACATAATCTTCCTCTAAAAACGCTTTTAAAGGACTTTCTAAAACATCACCCATAATATAACGAATAAAAGGATAAACAAAAAATCTCAATCCAATAATAGAAGAAATTGGATTTCCTGGCAAACAAAAAAAATAATGTTTATTTAAATAATTTGCAAATAAAATAGGCTTGCCAGGTTTTATGAAAACTCCATGAAAAATAATATCAATATTAAGTTCAGATAAAATTGATGGAATAATATCAGCTTTCCCCTTAGAAACAGCACCTGTAGTAACAATTAAACTAATCTCGTCTTTATTAATTAAATTATATATCTTAAATTTTAAATCATTTTTTAAATCCAAACTAATACCATAATAAGATACATCAATTGAAATTCTTTTAAAAAAAGATAAAAAATAGGTATATAAAGAATTATTAATAAAATTATTATTATAATCTAAATTAAATGAATCTATAATTTCATTTCCTGTACAAATTAAATATACTTTAATTTTACTTAAAAAAAACAAATTTTTCAAACCAAATGTAGAAGTAGAAACATAATTTTTTAACTCAAAAATACTACCCTTTCTAATAATAAAACTACCAATTTTAAAATCATCTCCAAAAATTCTAACATTTTCACCAAAAAATAAAACTTTTTCAAAAACAATTTCAAATGGATTATTAAAATCTAAACTAACATCCTCTAATCTAACAACAGTATCAAAAAATTCAGGTATTCTTGCACCAGTCATAATTTCTACAACATAATCTCCATCAAAAAAAACAGATGAAGTAAAATCACCAGCTTTTATTAAATCAATAATAAAAAATCTATTATAAACAAAATCAAAATTATATCTAATTTTACTAAAAACTAATGCATATCCATCCATAGCTGAAGTATTATAATTTGGTATATTTTTGAAAGAAAAACAATCAAAGTAACTAACTTCAAAAACACAACAATCTAACTTACAAATACCAATCTTTTTTAAAAAAACAGATTTTATTATATTATTAAATATAAAAGATAAAGAAGAAAAATAACTTATCATAATTCTTTAATTGTAGACACTGCATGAAGTAATAAATCCCCCAAAGAATGCAAACTTTCTAAGACAGCAGATGGTTTACCAGGTAAAGATACTATTAATGTTTTATTATAAATGCCACCAACAGATCTACTTAACCAAGAATTACTTGAATAAAAAGAACCATTAACACGTAAAAATTCACCTATACCAGGAACTATTTTTTGACAAAAATTACTAATAACATCAAAAGTAATATCTCTAGAAGATATACCTGTACCACCAGAAGTAATAACAATATCAGGTAAATAATTATCTATATAATTTTTAATGACATTTAATAAAATAAATTTATCATCCGGTAAAATAATACTAGTTATATTAAAACAAGAATTAGCAACAAAAAAATCTGATAAAACCTTTCCAGAAACATCATCATATCTACCAAAACTAGCTCTATCGCTGATAGTTATTAAAAATACACTTATGTTAGAAAATACAAATTTTTTATTTAAAAAATATTTTTGAAATTGCAATGGTAAATTATCTAAAGATCCAATAGGATTTTCACCGCCATCTTTAAACAACAATTTAACGTCATTAATATAGCTTAAAGGACTGAATTTTTTAGTAAGATCATAAACAGTTAAAAGTGCTGTTACAGCACCAACCATAGCTTCCATTTCAACACCAGTTTTAGCATGTGCAAAAACAAAAGAATAAACAAAAATACTATAAGAATCATCATCAATAAAAACATTTAAAAAAGCATTTTCTATATTTATAGGATGACAAAGCATAATAAAATTTGAAGTATGTTTTATTGAATTAATGCCAGCTATCTCAGCTAAAATGAGCGGATTTCCCTTTTCAATAAGACCATTTTTAATACGAAAACATACATCTTCTCCAACATAAATGGATCCAAAAACACATGCTCGTCTATAAGAAATTTTTTTAGCACTGATGTCAATAATTTTATAATAAGACATAACTCATTCCAAATTACAATTAACCACCTATATAAGAAAAAGTTTTTAAAATGCCAAAATTTTTGTCATGCAAAAAGTGAGACTTTTTCTTAATTTTTACTTTTTCTAATAAAAAATTAATTAAATCATTTTTCTTTTCTGAAGAATCTAAAAATTCTCTAAGAGAATAGGATTCTCCTCCAAATAAACATAAAAATAAATCCCCAAAAGAAGATACTCTTAATCTATTGCAATCCTTACAAAAAGCATTAGAATAAGGACTAATAAAACCAATCTTACCTAAAAAATTTGGGTTAGAAAAAATAACAGCTGGGCCTGATATTTTATCTTTTATTTTATCTTTAATCCATCCATTCCTATTTAAAAATGATATTAAATAAAAAGAACTAAAATAAAAATCATCTTTTCTCTTGACAGACAAAGTTTCCATTTGATCTATAAATCTAATGGTTAAGTTTTTATATTTTAACAAAGAATAAAAATTTTCAAAATCAAAAAAAGAAAAAAAATTAGACAATACGACATTTATTTTAACATCTATTCCATAATCTAAGCATGAAAAAATACCAGAAATAACAGTATCAAAATAATTCTTATTTGTTATAACAAAAAATTTATTTTTATTTAAAGAATCTAAACTAACATTCACTCCAGTAAACCCAGATGGTTTAAGATATTTAGCTAATTTATCTAATTTATAACCATTAGTTGTGAAAACTAAAGAATTTATAGAAGAAAAACTAGAAATAACTCTACCTATATCTAAAAAATCCTTTCTAACAGTAGGCTCACCACCAGTAAGCCTGATTTTAGATATCCCTAAAGTTGAAAAAGCAGATATCAAATTAAAAATTTCATCTAAAGATAAATAACTTTTGTCATTAGATTTATTAAAATCAGGTATACAATATTTGCAATTAAAATTACATAAATCTGTAATAGATAAACGTAAATAATAAAAAACTCTATTATAACTATCTCTTAAATCAATCATTGTTTATTTTTATCTAAGTTTGAAACAGAATGATGCATCCAAAATAAAGATATAAAAGTAATTAAAAATAATAACATAAAACAACTTGTCCAAATACCTAATATATCATTCAAAAAACCAAAAATAATGGGACAACAAAATCCACCTAAACCACCTATCAACCCTACAATACCTCCAACTGATCCAACATTATCGGGATAATAAACAGGTATATGTTTATAAATAGCAGCTTTGCCCAAAGACATAAAAAATCCTAACAAAAAACTCAAAATAACAAAAGGTATAACAGCAATTTTAAAACTAAAAACTATATCACCTGAAACACCTTGAATTATATAATTTGTTGCTGGATAAGACATAAAAAATAAACAAAATAATGATCCAATGTAAGTAATGTACATAACTTTTCTAGCACCCATTGTGTCTGATAATACTCCTCCCAAAGCTCTAAAAATGCTTCCAGGGAAAGAATAAAAAGCAGTTAGCATGCCTGCTGTTTTTATATCGACCCCATATACACCTATATAATATCTAGGCAACCACAAAGCTAACGCAACAAAAGCTCCAAAAACAAAAAAATAATAAAAAGAAAAACGCCAAACTTGAATATTTTTAAGTGGCTTTAATTGTTCTGAAAAATTAGACTTTGAACCACCATGCAAACGCCTATGTTGTGTATATGGATCATCTTTAGAAAAAATATAAAATAAAATAGCAATAATACAAAATAAAATGGAGTAAACTTTAGCAACACCATGCCAACCCAAAAATAATAAAAATGGCGCTCCAAAATTTGTTATAGCAGCTCCAAAATTACCCATACCAAATATACCTAAAGCAGTACCTTGTAAATTTTTAGGATACCATCTAGAAACATATGCTACTCCAACTGCAAAACCACCACCTGCAAAACCTATACCTAAAGCAGCTATAATACACTGATAATAATCATTAGCATAAGTTAAAAAATATAAAGACATTGAAGAAAAAAGCATCAAAATAGTAAATATAGCTCTACCACCATATAAATCAGCCCATATACCTAAAAAAAGCCTACATAAAGAGCCAGTTAAAATTGGCGTAGCAACTAAAAAACCAAATTGTGTATCGTTTAATCCCAGCTCATATTTTATTCTTATTCCTATAATAGAAAAAATTGTCCAAACAGAAAAACAAAAAGTAAAAGCTCCAGTACTTAAAACTAAAGCTCTTACCATATCTTTTTTACTTACATTCATATAAGTACTATTAATTTCAGACATTAATAACCTTTTTTATCTTAAAATTCTAACTATCTGATAACCAGTTCTTAAAAAATATAAATAAGGGAAACTAAATATATGTACTAATCTTGTAAAAGGAAATATAACTAATATAAGCATACCAAAAAATAAATGTGCTTTAAAAATAAAATGTTCTGATATAACATATAAATGTAAATTAGGTGAAAAAGTAAAGATACCTTGTACCCAATTCGCTAATGCTATCATCGTACTAGGATTATCAATATGAGAATAAGAAATAAAAATAGAAAATAATCCTAATAATAATTGGATGTACAACAAAAATAAAACATACATATCAGAAAAATTACTATTAGTACTAACTCTATCGTCAGACATACGTCTATATATTAATAATGTTAATCCAAAAAAACAAACAATTCCAGCTATACCTCCAGAAACCATAGCTAATAGTTGCTTATGATCTGCAGTAATAAATTTTGAATATATAAAATGTGGCGTCAATAAACCAAAAAAATGCCCACACATAAGAAATAATATGCCAAAATGAAAACAGTTACTACTAAAAAAGAATAATTTATTATTTAATAACTGACTAGAACTACTTTTCCAAGAATATTGATTGTTTTCATATCTAAAAATTGACCCTAAAATAAAAATAAAAATAGCAATATAGGGAAAATAAGAAAATATAAATATATTAAAAAAAGACATTATAACTCCTAATTAAACAAAAATTAAAAAATTCTTGTATCGTCTAAATCTTTATTAATCGAATAAAAAGAATTATTAGAAACAGCTTTTTCAACTACATCATTATCAGATTTTATAGCAGATAAAGATTCTAATGAACAAAATAAATTATAATAAATATTATTTATAAACTTTAATCTATATCCAAGTATAGCTATAATATTAATAACCTCTCCCAATAAAATAGAAGATTTATCAAGCGACAATACCGATAGATATTCCAAAAAAACAGGAATATAATCTGGCAATTCACCACCTAAAGGCATATCAAAATTTGAAGTTTTATATAAATTTTTCAAATCAATCATAGCCATACCTCTATCTCTAGAATCCCCATGAATATGTTCAAACAAATACAATGAAAATTGTTTTTGCCTATCAAACAAAGAAACATACTCTTCTTGCAAAAACAATAAATCATTTTTATCAATATAATCAATAAAAGATAAAATCATATTTATATATTTATCTTTTAAAACAGATTCTTCAAAAAGAATATTGCCAGCTAATTTAATATTATGTTTAAATTCATAATCAGGATATAATAACATAGTAGAAAAAACTTTATAAGTTTTAATTTTTATCAAAATTAAACACCACCAAATAAATTTTTACCCTTACAATCTCTAGATGTATTTAAATATTCAGATTCAACATTTCCTGTATTAAATCCACATCCACTTCTATATGCGAATGCATCACTCAAATAATCACGTCTGGCTGTAGGTATAACAAATCTATCTTCATAATTTGCTATGGCCATATATCTATACATCTCTTCAATCTGTATTTTATTTAATCCACTATAATCTAAAACATCAGAATTTATAAAGCCATCAACCAATTTAAATCGCATATATGCTTTCATTGCCAACATTCTTTTTAAAGATCTAATAACAACAAATTCATTTCCACCACTTAACATATTTGCTAAATATCTAACAGGAATTCTTAAATCACTAATATCTGGTAAAATACCATTTATACTATTTTTAAAAGAATTAATAGAATTTTGAATAGGATTTAATGGCGGAATATACCAAACCATAGGTAAAGTTCTATATTCTGGATGTAATGGTAATGCAATTTTCCATTCAACAGCCATTTTATAAATAGGTGAATTTTGTGCTGCCTTTATCCAATTTAAAGAAATGCCTTGAGATAACGCTGCTTCAATAACAGACTTATCATTAGGATCTAAAAAAATTTTTAATTGATTTTCATATAAATCTTGAACATCCTCTGTCAAAGCTACGGATTTTATTTTATCTGCATCATATAAAATAACTCCAACTGATCTAATTCTACCAACACAAGTTTCAGAACAAACAGTTGTTTCGCCAGATTCTATACGTGGATAACAAAAAATACATTTTTCAGATTTACCAGAATGCCAATTATAATAAACCTTTTTATAAGGGCATGCACTAACACACATTCTCCAACCACGACATCTATTTTGATCTACTAAAACTATTCCATCCTCTTCTCTTTTATAAATAGCTCCAGAAGGACAAACAGCAACACACGCAGGATTTAAACAATGTTCGCATAATCTTGGCAAATAAAACATGAAAGTATTTTTAAATTCCCCATAAATATCCTTATTAATGCCATCAAAATTATAATCCATACTTCTTTTAGAAAACTCGCCGCCCAAAATTTCTTCCCAATTTGGACCAGATTTTATTTTATCTAAATATTTACCAGTCAAAACAGAAACGGCGCGTGCTGATGGCGCATACAAAAACTTTTCAGAACTTTGTAAACAGCTATAATTAAATGTAAATGGCTCATAATAATCATCTATAACAGGTAAATCTGGATTTGCAAAAAGTTTTAAAAAAATATTTATTTTACTTCCCAATCTAGGCTCTAAATCACCATCATCATTAATTTTCCAACCACCATTCCATTTTTTTTGAGATTCCCAATTATTTGGATATCCAACCCCAGGTTTAGTTTCAACGTTATTAAACCAAACATATTCAACACCTTTTCTAGATGTCCAAACATTCTTACAAGTAACAGAACATGTATGACAACCTATACATTTATCTAAATTAAGAATCATACCTACATGAGCACGAACTTTCATTGCAAAACCTCCTTATCATACAAAGTGTTATCATATCCCCATTTAACATTAGATAATTTTCTAACAACAATAAATTCATCTCTATTAGAACCGACCGTACCATAATAATTAAACCCATAAGCCAACTGAGCATATCCACCTATCATATGAGTAGGTTTTAAAGAAACTCTAGTTACAGAATTATGTATACCACCTCTAAGACCACTAAATTCAGATAACGGTACATTAATAATTTTTTCTTGAGCGTGATACATTAAACTCATTCCTTCTGGAACTCTTTGACTTACAACTGCTCTGGCCACAATAACTCCATTAAGGTTATAAGCTTCTATCCAATCATTATCTACAACACCAATTTTTTTAGCATCTATTTCACTAATCCAAACTACAGGACCACCCCTATTAAGAGTTAACATCAATAAATTATCAGAGTATGTGCTATGTATACCCCATTTTTGATGCGGAGTTATAAAATTAAGCGCAACTTTTTTATAACCATTATCCTTAGAATTATCATCTAAATACATTTCTACAGTTTTTGTATCAATAGGTGGTTTATAAACACATAAACTTTCGCCGAAATCTCTCATCCAAACGTGATCTTGATAATATTGTTGTCTACCAGTTATAGTTCTCCAAGGTATGAATTCATTTACATTAGTATAACCAGAATTATACGAAACATGTTCAGATTCAATACCACTCCAAATAGGAGATGTTATAATTTTTCTAGGTTGAGCTTGAACATCTCTAAAACGTATTTTTTCAGCTGCTCTATCTAATGCCAAATGAGTATGATCCAATCCAGTACAATTACCTAAAGATTGCCAAGATTTCAAAGCAACCTCTCCATTCGTTTCTGGAGCTAAAAATAAAATAACTTCACAAGCATCTATTCCGGACTTTATATTTGGAAACCCATTATCAATATTAATGCCATTATGCAACCCAATTAAGTCTACTTCATGAGAAGTATTCCAAGCAATACCTTTACACATATTTCCAAATTTCTTCATTAAAGGACCTAAAGATGTAAATTGCTCATAAATAGAATAATAATCTCTTTCAACACATGTAATATTTTGCATAGTTTTACCAGGAATTAAATCAACTTCATTTAATTTCCAATCTTTCACATCTAAAGATTGTCCCATTTCACCTGGAGAATCATGCATAAGTGGGGTTAAAACAACATCTTTTTCTATTAAATCAAAACACTTATAATTATTTACAACATCTGTAAATGTTCTAGCAAAACCCTTATAAATTTCCCAATCAGTTCTTGTTTCCCAAACTGGGTCTATAGCAGCAGATAAAGGATGAATAAATGGATGCATGTCTGATGTATTTAAATCATCTTTTTCATACCAAGAAGCCGTAGGTAGTATTATATCTGAATACAAACCAGTTGTAGACACACGAAAATCTATATTTATCAATAAATCTAATTTACCACAAACTTGGTTTTCATTCCATACAACATATTTGGGTTTAGAATAACCTGATTTAACTGAATCATCTCCACTGACAGCGCTATCAATACCTAATAAAAATTTTAAAAAATATTCATGCCCCTTTCCACTAGCACCTAATAAATTTGAACGCCAAACAAACAAATTTCTTGGAAAATTAACTGGATTATCTGGATCTTCTGAAGAAAAACCTATTTTTCCAGATTTCAATAACTCAATAGTATACTTAATTACATCCAACCCTTGCTTTTTGGCATCATTAAATAAAGTTAATGGATTAATATTAAATTGTGGAGCAGATGGTAACCAACCTAATCTCTCGGATATAACATTACAATCTATTATAGTAGAATTAGCCCACTTATTTTTATTCAAAGAAACTGGAGACAACAGCTCATTGAGAGTTAATTTTTCATATTTCCATTGAGAAGTGTGTATATAAAAAAAAGATGTTCCATTCATTAATCTTGGAGGCCGCTTCCAATCTAAAGAAAATGCCAAAGGTAACCATCCAGCAAGTGGTCTTAGTTTTTCTTGTCCTACATAATGTGCCCATCCACCACCAGTTACTCCTATGCAACCACACATAATTAAAATATTTATTATACCTCTATAATTCATGTCCATATGATACCAATGATTCATTCCAGCCCCAGTGATTATCATACTTTTACCAGATGTTTTTTCAGCATTTTGAGCAAACTGCATGGCTAAACCTATAACATCTTCTTTTTTTACACCAGTTATATGCTCTTGCCAAAAAGGAGTATATGGAATATCATCATTATAACTTAAAGCAATATTTTTTCCACCTAAACCACGATCTATACCATAATTAGCTACTAATAAATCAAAAACTGTAGAAATAAAAATAACATTACCATTACATACAATTTTTTTTACAGGCACGTGTCTAAATAAAACATTATTATGATTAGTATTTTTAAAATACGTATGTTTATGATTTTCACCGCCATAATATGGAAATCCAACTGGCAATATAGAATCATAATTATCTATAAAGGATAACAAAGGTGATATATCAAATTTATTAATAACATCTATAGATTTCAAGTTCCACATTTTGCTGCCATCCCATCTAGATCCAACAGACCCACTAGGAACAACTACATTTTTTTTGATAACATCATAAACTAAAGGCTTCCATTCAGAATTTTTTTCTTTAGAAAATTCATTTAAATCAGATGCACGCAAATATCTTCCTGGAACAAAATTTTCTTCAAATTTATCCATGATTACTAAATAAGGCATATCTGTATAAGATTTTGCATAATCTATAAAATAATTGCTTTTATTTTCTGAAGATAAATAAAACTCTTTTAAAATAACATGACCCATCGCCATTGAAAAAGCTGTATCAGTTCCTTGCTTAACAGGTAACCAAAGATCGCATAACTTAGAGCCCTCATTATAATCAGGTGAAATAGAAATGGTCTTAGCTCCTTTATATTGAACCTCTGTGAAAAAATGCGCATCTGGAGTTCTTGTTTGTGGAACATTAGCACCCCAAAGAATAATGAAATTAGAATTATACCAATCAGCACTCTCAGGAACGTCAGTTTGTTCTCCCCAAGTTTGTGGAGAACTAGGTGGTAAGTCACAATACCAATCATAAAAACTTAAACAAACACCGCCAATTAAAGACAAATATCTAGAACCAGCAGCATAAGAAACCATAGACATAGCAGGAATAGGAGAAAAACCAAAAACTCTATCAGGACCATAAGTTTTTATAGTATAAATATTAGCAGATACAATTAATTCATTGATATCATCCCAAGAAATTCTAACAAACCCACCCTTTCCTCTATCAGACTTATATTGCAAAGATTTAGAATCATCTTTCTGTATAGATGACCATGCTTCAATAGGATTTTTAAACTCCATTTTAGCATTTTTCCACAAATTTAAAAGACTACTTCTAATTAAAGGATACTTCAATCTTGCAGAACTATAAATATACCAAGAATAGCTTGCGCCTCTTTGACATCCACGAGGTTCATGATTTGGTAAATCAGGTCTAGTTCTAGGGTAATCAGTTTGCTGAGTTTCCCAAGTTATAATACCATTTTTAACATAAATTTTCCAACTACAAGATCCAGTACAATTAACACCATGCGTAGATCTAACTATCTTATCATGTTGCCAACGCTTCCTATAAGCTTCTTCCCAAGTTCTATCTTCAGTAGTAACAATACCATGTTTATCAGAAAAAAAACTATCAATCTTCTTTAAAAAATTAAGACGTGAAAAAATATGACTCATATTTTTTCTCCTTTTACGTATAAAAAATTTAACATTTTACTTCAGCATTAGATCTTAAATAATACCACCAAGTAATTAAAATACATGAAAAGTAATAAATAACAAAAAAATACATTGCAATATTTGGAGTTCCAGTCATCTGTATTGACCATCCAAAAGATTTAGGAATTAAAAAAGCTCCATAAGCAGCAATAGCAGCACTAAATCCTAAAACAGAGGCGGATTCCTTAGGTATAAAAATCATAGGAATCATCTGAAAAACAGATCCATTTGCAATTCCAGTGGTAATAAACAATAAAATAAAACAAATGAAAAAACCCAAAAAATTCTTGTTATCAATAAAAAATAAAACACCAAAAACACAAACTATCATAACAAATAAATCTATAAAAGTAACTAAAGCTCCGCTCTTAACTTTATCAGATACCCACCCACCAATAGGGCGTATAAGAGCTCCACACATTGGCCCTAAAAATGCATAAGCTAAAGGATTAACTCCAGGAAATTGTGTTTTTATTAACAAAGGAAAAGCTGCTGAATAACCAATGAAAGAACCGAAAGACATAACATATAACCATGTTGTTAAATACATATGTTTTCTTTTAAAAATAACTAATTGACTTGATAAAGAACTTTTTACAGTAGGTAGATTATCCATAAAAAATAATGCTGCAACAGTAGATAAAATAACTGGTATAATCCAAATATACGCAGCATTTTGCAACCAAATAAATTTAATAGAGCCATCATTTAAAATTATTTTTTGAGGGGCTCCTGTTAAAATTTCAAAAAAACCAAAGCCAATAACAACAGGTACTAAAAATTGTAAAGCACTAACACCTAAATTTCCTAATCCAGCATTTAACCCTAAAGCAGTACCTTGATATCTCTTAGGAAAAAAGAAACTAATATTAGACATAGATGAAGAAAAATTACCCCCACCAAATCCACAAAAAGCAGCTAACGTTAACATAGTGTGATATGAAGTATTAACGTCCTGAACAGCATGCCCTATACCTAAAGCTGGAATTAATAAAGTAGCAGTTGAAAAAACAGTCCAATTTTTACCACCAAAAACAGGTACAGAAAAAGAATAAAAAACACGTAAAGTTGCACCGGTTAACCCAGGCACAGCTGCCAAAGTAAATAATTGATCAGTAGTAAAACTAAACCCAACACTATTTAAATTAACAGCTACAGCTGACCAAATAAACCAAACAGCAAAAGCTAACAATAAACAAGGAATAGATACAATTAAATTCCTATTAGCGACATACTTTCCCTTAGAATTCCAATAAGAAATATCTTCAGGATTCCAATCGCTTAAATAATGACTCATAAAGCAAACCTCATCAAAAAAATTTGATAAAAGTTTACTTCAAAAATACAAAAAAATCAATACAATAAAAAACTACATTCAGCAGTAAAACTATTCAATATAAGAAATATATTCAGCAACAGCAACCATTTGATCATCTGTCATACAACTAGATATATCGCGCATTATACCATTAAAATCATTTGATCTTTCTCCAGATCTAAATTTTTTCATTTGAGTAACCAAATAATCTTTATGTTGCCATTTTAAAATAGGAAACTTTGCCAATTTATTTCCATTTCCATCTATGCCATGACAACCAACGCATCCAGTAACTTTATTACTAGAATCACCATAAAAATAAATTTTTTTACCTAGTTCAAATCTAACTGAATTAGGAATACCTTTGCTCTTTTCCAATGGTTGTTTTGAAAAATGTTCTGCTAACTCAACTAATTCATTTTCACTAATACCTTGTAACATAGCAAACATATTAGGATCAAATCTATTTCCATCTTTACCTTTTTTAAATTCCATTAATTGCTTAATAACATAATCAAAATGTTGTTCAGCTATTTTAGGCCAAATAGGTACAATACTATTTCCAGACATAGTATGACAAGTAATACATCTGCTAAGCTTAGAAGAAGTTGCTGAATCTACAGCAAAAGAAGTATTTAAAAATAAAATAAAAAATAAACTAAAAAACAAAAAATTTTTACAAAAATTTACTAGACTCATAATATAAAAACCTTAGATAAAAAAGTAAAATTTAAAACAATAACTGAACTCTAAATCCTATGCCTGTAACTTGAAACCCAGGTGATTTACAATACATAAACTCATCTACAACACAATTAAGCTGAATTTTTAATTTTTGCGTTACAGTCCAATTTAATCCAAATAAAATAGATTCTTTTCTACCATCCGTTTGACAATATCCCATCAATAAAGGACCGTAATTTATCATATCAATAATACAATATTTAAACAACAACTCAAAAGCACCATAAGAAGAATATTGCAATATTGGTTCTAAAAATGAACCATTATAATGATCATATTTATGATAAATTCCATTCAAAAAATAAGAAAATTGAAAATAAAAAGAAGAATAAATTTCTTTATCAAAATCACGCCACCCAATATCAACAAAACCTAATTCTGTCTGAAAAAATAAAGATTTCCACATAAAAGCAAATTCAATATCAACTATATCTGATGTAACTATAACTCCATTGTATGCGTTTAACAACGAAGAATGAGTTTTAAAACACGGATTATCTCTATATGAAACAGATCTAAAAGGAAACCCACCTTTTTGATCTTCTTTTATCCGCTTATAATCAACACCAAAATGAAAAACAAAATCATCTGATCTAAAAAGATTTAAAAAAGATCTAAATGAAAAAACATATTTGAAATTAAGCTCTTTGTTTAAAGAATAATTTACTTCAGGTACTACAAAAGAAGATTTTAAACAAAAATTATTTGAATAAAAATCAAAAGAAATACCCAAAAATTTACCTTCTCCCATACCATTCAATAAAGATGTTTCTAAAAACATTCTATCTGACAATGGAGTTACTTGTTCCAATCCAAAAGGTAATAAAAATTGACCAATTTTAAAACCAAATCTGCTACAAGAAAAACTTAAATATGCTTCAGAAAGAATATCATCATAAATAAAATCTGTAACATTAAAACGTAAAAAATAATTAAAATTTTTATTTATTAAAAAACCATTAAATGTAAAATCTACATTTCTTAAATATCCGCCATATATAAATTCATCATGTTTATTTCCATGCCAAAACAAATAATCTGTTTGCACACATCCTTTAAAATCAAAAGAAATTTTTTTATTAGGTTCTGATGCAAAAATAAACGAACATAAAATAAAAAATAAAAATACAAACTTAAGTTCTAATAAAAATCTATTAATCATATTTCCTCTCATTCAAAAAAAATGAAAAAAGTTTATTAATAAATATATAAAAATTATTATACAAGCAATTTAAAAAAAACACAATTTTTATAAAATTTTTTTTTTCATCTTGTCTAAAAAAGACTTTTCATCTCCAACCTTTAAAAAACTTTTTTTCATTTTTTCATAATATTTTAACATTTTACTAATATCAGAAATATCTACGCCAGATCCTAAAGATATTCTACGCTTTCTTGATCCATTTATTAAAGAAGGAAATTTTTTTTCTTTTATCGTCATAGAATTTATTATAGCAATCATTTTAGAAAAAAATTTATTATCAAACTTATTTACTAAAGATTTATCTACAGAATAACCTCCTGGAATTTTATCTAATAATTTTTCAATACCACCCAACTCAATTATATACTTCAATTGTGTTTTAAATTCATCCAATCCAAAATTAATAATAGAATTTTTATTTATAGAACTATTCTTATCAAAACCTATATTATTATTTATTTCTTCCATAAGACTAGATAAATCACCAAATCCTAATATTCTTGATACAATTCTATCTGGATAAAAATAACTTATATCCTCAATATTTTCTCCAACACCAATAAAATATATAGGTTTTTTCATTAAAAAACTTAATGAAAGTAAAACTCCACCTTTAGAATCTCCATCCATTTTAGTTAAAAAAAAGCCAGAAACTTTAATATTAGAACAAAAAATATCAGCACTTCTAATACCATCTTGACCAACCATACTATCAACAACAAGAAATGAATAATCAGGTTTAGATACTGCACTAATATCAATTATTTCTTGCATCATAGAATTATCTATATGTGATCTTCCTGCAGAATCTATAATTAAAAAATCATAATTATTTAATCTTGAATATTTTATGGCTTTTTCAACTATAATTAAGGGACTGTCAGTAATAGTATAATCAGAAAAACAATTAATATTAACTTTATTTGATAAAATTAACAACTGTTCCAAAGCGGCGGGTCTATAAACATCACAACTTACAACTAATACAGATTTACTACATTTATATTTTATAAAATTAGCTAACTTAACTAAACTTGTAGTTTTACCAACACCTTGTAATCCAATAAAAAGAATCGTGCTTAATCCAATATTGTCTTTAAATAATTTGTCACAATTATCTAAACGACTATTTTTAAAAATATCCAAAAATTCGTCAACAACGATCTTTATAAAAATATCATTAGGAGAAGCTTTATTAACTATTTCAATTTTTTCTAATTTTTCACGAATCTTTTCTAAAAGATGTTTAATAACGGTCCAAGATACATCAGAATCTAATAACGTTTTTCTAAAATCTCTTAATAAATTTTTTATATCATATTCAGTAAGTCTTGTCTTACCAGCTATTTTCCCTAAAATATTGCCTATTTTAGAAGTTAAATTTTCTAACATAAAATAAAAAAAATTTATGTTGACATCCATATCAACATAAAAAAATAAAAACTAGCGTTTATCCTTCAACTTTCTAATAAGTCTAAGCTGAGCAACTGCAACAGCTAATTCATTTTTAACCTTAGCATAATCTATATTTGAACCTTTTTTAGAAAAAATTCTTTCACTATTAGCTTTAGCTTCTATAGCAGCTGCTTCATCTAAATTATCAGCTCTTATTACAGAATCTCCTAAAATAGTAGAAACAGTAGGCTGAACTTCTAAAATACCACCCAACATTATAAAAGAATTTAACTTTCCTGAACTATCTTCAAACCAAATAGGACCTATAGCCAAAGAAGTTAAAAAAGGAGTATGATTATATAAAATTTCAAGTTCTCCTAGAACACCCGTAACAATCAGCTTTCTAGAGTCACCAGAATAAATTTTCGTTTCAGTGGTAACTATATTTAACCTAAAGCATTTATCCATAAAAATAAACCTTAAAGAGTTTTAGCTTTTTCTAAAACTTCACTTATATCGCCAACCATATAAAAAGCTTGTTCAGGTATATTATCATATTCACCATTAACTATACCATTAAATCCATCTATAGTATCTTTTAATTTTACATACTTACCAGAAGATCCAGTGAAAATTTCTGCTACAAAGAATGGTTGAGATAAAAACTTTTGAATTTTTCTAGCTCTAGATACTATTAATTTATCTTCATCCGCTAATTCATCCATACCTAAAATAGCTATAATATCTTTTAATTCTTTGTATCTTTGTAAAGTATTTTGAACAGCACGTGCTACATCATAATGTTTTTCACCAACAACTAAAGGGTCTAACTGTCTAGATGTAGAATCCAAGGGATCAACTGCAGGGTAAATTCCTAATTCAGCTATTTGTCTTGATAAAACAACAGTGGCATCCAAATGCGCAAATGTGGTTGCTGGAGATGGATCTGTTAAATCGTCAGCAGGAACATATATAGCTTGTATAGAAGTAATAGAACCAACTTTAGTAGAAGTAATTCTTTCTTGTAATTCTCCCATTTCCAAAGCTAATGTAGGCTGATAACCTACTGCAGAAGGCATTCTACCTAATAAAGCAGAAACTTCAGTACCAGCTAAAGTATATCTATATATATTATCTATAAATAACAATACATCTCTACCTTCATCTCTGAATTTTTCTGCCATAGTCAAACCAGTCAATCCTACTCTTAATCTATTGCCAGGAGGCTCATTCATTTGACCATAAACCAAAGCAACTTTATCTAAAACATTTGATTCTTTCATTTCATGATAAAAGTCGTTACCTTCTCTAGTTCTTTCTCCAACACCAGCAAAAACAGAATAACCGCTATGTTCAATAGCTATATTTCTTATTAATTCCATCATATTAACTGTTTTTCCTACACCGGCACCACCAAATAATCCAACCTTACCACCCTTAGCAAAAGGACATATTAAATCAATAACTTTAATACCAGTTTCCAACAATTCATTTCCACTAGATAATTCTTCAAAAGTAGGTGCTTTTCTATGAATAGACATAGATTCTTTAGCATTAATAGGACCACATTCATCTATAGGATTACCTAAAACATCCATTATTCTACCTAAAGTTTCTTTACCTACAGGAACTTTAATAGGAAAATTTGTATTTTCAACAGCTAAACCTCTACGTAACCCTTCAGAAGACCCCATAGCTATAGCACGAACCACTCCATCGCCTAATTGTTGTTGAACTTCCAAAACTAAATTAAACTCTTTAACACGTAACGCATCATAAATATTAGGAATAGAAGTTCTTGGGAATTCAACATCAATAACAGCACCAATTACCTGTACTATTTTACCATTATTATTCATGAAAAAAAACTCCATATAAAAATCAAACTGCTTCAGCTCCAGCAACTATTTCTGACAATTCTTGAGTAATAGACGCTTGCCTTGCCTTGTTATACATTAATTTAAAAGCATTAATAAGTTCACCAGCATTATCAGTAGCACTCTTCATAGCCACCATTCTAGCAGCTTGTTCACATGCAATATTTTCCACAACTGATTGATAAACTAAAGATTCTATGTATCTTTTCATTAAAAGCTCAAACAATTTTTCTGGTTCAGGTTCGTATAAATAATCCCAAAGACGTTTCTTTGACTCAGCACCGCTAAAAACCTTGGTTTGAATAGGAATGATCTTTTCATAAATAGGTATTTGAGACATTGTATTTTTAAATCTATTATATAATAAATAAACAGAATCAACTTCTTTATTTAAATATAAATCAGACATTATTTTTATAATACCTAATAAATCAGATACTTGCGGATTATCACCTAAATTTGTAACGCTACCAACAACTGTTAATCCAACTCGTTTAGCAAATAACTCAGCTTTTTTACCTATTATAACAGCTTTTATTCCAACATTCTTAGTTTTAAATTCCAAAATGTTTTTCATGAAATGCTTAAAAAGATTAACATTTAATCCACCACACAAACCTTTATCAGTAGAAACCATTATAACGCCTACATTTTTTTCATCTCTAGCTGTAACAAAAGGATGTTTATATTCTAGAACTCCCTCTCCAACATTTTTAATAACATCTTTTATCTTTTCTGAATAAGGTCTAGATCTACCCATAGAGTCTTGTACCTTTTTCATTTTGCTTGCAGCTACCATTTCCATTGCTTTAGTAATCTTTTTTGTGTTTTGAATACTTTTAATCTTATCTCTTATTTCTTTAGCTTTGCTCATTAAAAAACCTTATTCAATTATCTCATTTTTTTAAATTCATTAAGAATATTATGAAAAGTCTTTTCAATTTCATTGTCATAATTGCCTGTAGAATTTATAGAATTCATAAAATCCTTATAATTACTTTTTGAATAATTGTGTAAGCCTTTTTCAAAATCCATAATTTTATCAATTGACAGATCATCACAATATCCTTTTTCAACTGCAAACAAAGAAATAGCTATCTCACTAACAAATAATGGAGTATATTGCTTTTGTTTCATCATTTCAGTAACACGTCTACCTCTTTCCAATTGTCTTCTAGTAACGTCATCTAAATCAGAAGCAAATTGCGCAAAAGCTGCTAATTCTCTATATTGAGCTAAAGCCAAACGAATACCACCACCCAAACGTTTTACAATTTTAGTCTGAGCTGCACCACCTACTCTAGATACAGATAATCCAGCATTAATAGCAGGTCTTATTCCAGAATTAAAAAGGTCTGTTTCCAAAAATATTTGACCATCTGTAATAGATATAACATTTGTAGGCACAAAAGCGGATACGTCACCAGCCTGTGTTTCTATTATAGGTAATGCTGTCAAAGAACCAGTTTTACCTTTTACAGAACCATTTGTATATCTTTCAACATAAGCTTCATTAACTCTAGCTGCTCTTTCTAATAATCTAGAATGTAAATAGAAAACATCTCCAGGATAAGCTTCTCTACCAGGCGGTCTACGTAATAACAAAGAAACTTGTCTATAAGCCCAAGCTTGTTTTGTAAGATCGTCATATATAATTAAAGCATCTTCACCATTATCTCTGAAATATTCTCCCATAGAACATGCACTATAAACAGAAATATATTGTAAAGCAGCTGATTCACTTGCTGTTGCTGCAACAACTATAGTATGTTTCATAGCACCAAATTCTTCTAATTTTCTAACTACGTTTGCTATAGAAGATGCTTTCTGCCCTATAGCAACATATATACATTTTACACCATCTCTTTGATTTATTATGGTATCAATAGCTATAGCTGTTTTACCAGTTTGACGATCTCCAACTATTAATTCACGTTGACCTCTACCAACAGGTATCATAGCATCAATAGCTTTTAAACCTGTAGCCAAAGATTGATTTACTGATTTTCTCCAAATAACACCAGGAGCAACTTTTTCTATAGGAGAAGTTAATTTAGCTTTAACAGGGCCCATACCATCTATAGGTTCACCCAAAGAATTAACAACTCTACCTAATAATTCTGGGCCAACAGGAACACTTAAAACTTCACCTGTACAACGAACCAATTGCCCTTCAGCTAATTTACCACAATCACCTAGAACAACAGCGCCAACTGAGTCTTGCTCTAAATTTAAAGCAATACCAAAATCTCCAGTTTCAAAAGCCAATCTCTCACCATATTGAGCATCACTTAATCCATGAATACGAACAATACCATCAGACAAACTAACAATTTTACCTTCATTCTTAGTTATTACTCCGCTATCAAATTTTTCTATACGTTCACGTATTAAATCACTAATTTCTGAAGCTTTCAATGAAATTTTAGACATATTTTTATTACTCACTTAATTACCACATTATAACATAATCTTTGAACTTAAAGATTGAAGATTTCCAATAATAGATGCGTCTAAAACAGAATCACCAATTTTAACACAAAAGCCGCCTAACAAATTTTCTTCAACTTCAAATAAAGCGTTAACTTTTTTATCAAATCTTTTAGCCAAAGAATTAACAATATCATCTTTCTGATAACTATTAATATCACAAGGAACTTTAACAAGCGCGTCAACACAACCTAAAGCTTGATTCATATATTGTTTATAAACAAAATGAACATCACTAATACATAAAAGCCTACCATAATAGGCTAAAACATATACAAAATTATTGAAATATGTGCTAATTTCTTTATCTAAGGTTGTATCAAAATTATCAAAAAAACTAATTATCATCCTTGATTTATCATTATAATTAATAGTGCGATTTTTTATAATACTAACAATACTTGAATCACTAACAATGCTAGACAAATAACTCAAAAAAGAATCCCATTCTTCTAATGACTTAGAATTTTTATTAGCAAGATCAAAAACCGCTTTAGCATAAGGCCTAGCTATAGTTATATATTCAGACATAAAATCCTACAAAAACTTATAATTTTTTAACAAATTTATCTAAAATACTAGCATGGTCTTTTGCGTTTATACTTTTTGCTAAAACTTTTTCAGCTCCTTGTATTATTAACTTAGCCATTTCTTTTTGTAACTCCATTTTCACTTTATTTGTTTCTTGTTCTATTTGTCTATGTCCAGAAACCAAAATATCATTTTTTTCATTTAAAGCGCTAGAACGAGAATCTTCTAAAATTTTACCAGATTGCTTATTAGCATTAGCAATAATATTATCACATTCTTGTTTTGCTGCTTTTAAACATTTTTCAGCTTCTTCTTCTGCTTGTTTTAACTTTTCATGCCCCTTTTTAGAAGCTTCTAAACCATCTAATATTACCTGTTTTCTTTTATCCATAGATGATTTAATCATAGGCAAAACAAACTTGCTAGTAAACCAAACAAAAATAGCAAAAGTTATTATCTGACCAAATAATGTGGCGTTAATATCCACTTATAAATCCCCCTTATTTATTTTGGAATGAAAGATTCCAATGATGAAAAGAACGGATTAGCAAATGTAAAGAATAAAGCAATACCTATACCAATCATAGATATAGCATCTAATAACCCAGCAACTATAAATAATTTAACCTGTAATTGAGGTATCATTTCTGGTTGTCTTGCAGCGCCTTCTAAAAACTTACCGCCTAACAAACCAAATCCTATAGCTGTACCAATCGCACCTGCGCCTATTAATATAGATACAGACAACATAGTCATACCATGTAAATTACTTACTGCTTGTAATACTTGAATTGAAGAGTCCATCTTTCCCCCTTTTTAAAGACATTAATTTTAATGTGCTTCTTCTGCTAAACTTATATAAACTATTGTTAAAACCATAAAAACAAATGCTTGTATTGTAATAACAAGTACATGAAATATGGCCCAAGGTCCACCTAACAGCCATTGCAAAAACCAAGGCAATAAAGCTATTAATATAAAAATCAACTCTCCTGCATATAAATTTCCATACAAACGCAATCCCAATGAAATTGGTTTTGCTAATTCTTCTATAAGTTTCAAAAAGAAATTAACTATAAATAAATAAGGACCAAATGGTTTTAAAAAAAATTCTTCCGCCACTCCTTTAATTCCTTTTGCTGCTAAATTATAAATGATAATCAATAAAAATACTGAAAAAGACATAGCTAAAGTTAAATTAGGATCTGTAGTAGGAACTATTTTCATATCTTGAATAAAATGAATATGAAGTAATTTACCTATAACATAAAAAAAATCTATAGGTATTAAATCCATAAAATTCATTAAAAAAATCCAAACAAATATTGTTAGAGCTAATGGTGTCACCAAAGAACTTTTACCATGATAAGTATCTCTAACTTGACCATCCACAAAATCAAAAATTAGTTCAACAAAATTTTGAAAACCAGAAGGAACTTGCGATGTTGCTCTCTTAGCAGCTAAATAAAAGGATGTTAAAATAACAAAACCCAAAACTATAGATACAACTAATGTATCTAAATTAAATGTCCAAAATCCACTACCTACATCAACGTGAGTTAAATGATGCTTAATATATTCTCCTGTAGTTATAACACTATTATTTACACTCATAAAAATTTACATCCCATTAAAAAAAAATATAAAAAAAAACCAGATAACAAATTGAAAAAAAAACAAACAAAATAAAAAAATATATATATTACCTACACCTATTAAAAAAGAACATAGACATAATAATATAAAACTTAAAAACTTAATTATACCAGCTATATAAAAACGCTTAATTATAGATTTATAAGAACTATTTTTATTGTTATAAAAATATATAATAAAAAACAAAAATGAAGAAAGTATACTAACAAATCCACCCAAAAAACAAGAAATTGCATAATTATAATTAAAAAAAAACAGTAAAAACGCGGAAAAAAATAATAAGAAAATAAAATTTAAAAAAAATAAATTAAAGCCATTATCAATTCTAAAAATTAAATAATTCTTGAGCATAAAAAATAAACAATAAAAAGAGATATATAAATATTAAACGAAAATCCATATTACTTCAATAGAATTTTAAACATATTAACTATTCAAAAAATTTTTTTTATATAAACAAGCAAAATCAATACAGATGGTAATGTCATGCCAGGGATTCTATATGCATGATACAATGTATTTGGCCGTATTAAATTTAATTTTTCAGATATTTCTAAGGAAAGTCCTGGTATATCACAATAATTAATACCAACTGGCATTTTTAAATTTTTTATTTTTTCTATTTTTTTTATTTCATTATTTTGCTTATCCAAATATCCAGAATATTTAACTCCTATTTCTACAAATTTCAAAATAATAGAATCAATATTTAATAAAAAAATATTTTTAAAAATTCTAAAATCTAACAACTGATTTTTTAATAACTCAATAAATTTTAAATCTTTGTTTATAAAAACATTATAAAAATCAAATATTAAGTAATCCTTATTGGAAAAAGCTTTTAAAAAATTTCTTTTTATAAAAGATAAACATGCATTAGAATTAGAACACTTTTTATTATATATTTTCCATTTATAATCACTTATTAATCCAAATTTTCTAGCTTTTTCTACAAGTCTAATATCTGAATTATCTTCTCTTAATAGTAATCTATATTCCGCTCTACTTGTAAAAATCCTATACGGCTCATCAACCCCATGAGTTATCAAATCATCAACCAAAACACCAATATAAGAATCTTGTCTAGAAGCAATCCAAGGTTCTAAATCTAAAACAACTCTTGCTGCATTTATTCCAGCTATTATACCTTGAGCAGCAGCTTCTTCATACCCTGTACTACCATTTATTTGTCCAGCAAAAAAAAGCCCATTAATTGTTTTTGTCTCAAGATTATTTTTTAAAATCCTGGGATCAAAAAAATCATACTCTACAGCATAACCAGGCCTAGTTATTTTAACGCACTCAAAACCTCTAATAGTTTTTAAAAAATTAATTTGAACATCTAAAGGCAAACTAGAAGAAACGCCATTTGGATAAAATTCATAACTATTTAAACCCTCTGGTTCCAAAAAAATTTGATGATGCATCTTATCTTTAAATCTAACAACTTTATCTTCTATAGAAGGACAATATCTAGGCCCAACAACATTAATGCTACCATTATAAATGGCAGATAGGTTAATATCGCTTAAAATTACATTATGAGTGTCAAAATTTGTATAAATAACATAACAATCAATATACGCTATATCTCTACTTGGTTTGCTCCAAATAGAAAAAAAAGGTATTGGCATATCACTTTTTTGAACACTAAAATAATCTAAACAAACTGATCTAATATCTATTCTAGGCGGAGTTCCAGTTTTTAATCTCCCCATAGCTGGGAAAATATTTTTAAATTTATCAGATAAGTTAATTGCAGACATGTCACCAATTCTACCACCGTACGTACATGATTGGCCTATAAATATTTTGCCACCTAAAAACGTACCAACAGTAAAAACAACAGTTTTAGAATAAAATTTAATTCCTGTATCAGTTATAACCCCAGAAATAACACAATCTTTTAAAATAATATCAACAACATTTTGTTGTAAAATTTTTAATTCAGTCAATCTAGAAAAAAAAGAATTAACAGCATTTTTATAAAGATTTCTATCAACCTGCACCCTTGTAGACTGTACAGCATACCCCTTGCTCGCATTTAAAATTTTGAAATTTATGCCAGCAACATCTGCAAATTGAGAAATGGCGCCACCCATAGCATCTATTTCTTTTACTAAATGACCTTTGCCAACACCTCCAATAGAAGGGTTACAAGCTAACTCACCTAAAGAATCTAATCTATTTGTTAATAACAAAACAGAAACACCAATCCTATAAGCAGCATAAGCTGCTTCTATACCAGCATGCCCGGCTCCAACAACAATAACATCAAAATAATTAAAACAACGTAACATAAAAATTACTTACCAACACAAAAATTCGAAAAAATATCAACTAAAATATCATTAGAAACACTAATGCCTAAAATACTATTTAAATCAGTAATAATAAAACCTATATTTTCAGAATAAAAATCTAAAGGTTTATAAATATCATCATACATAATAAGAGAACTAAAATAATTTTTAACATTTAATAACAAATTAAGCTGCCTTTTATTTGCAAAATAAATATCATCAGTATATTTGCTAAAAGTAGAAATTAATTCATTTAACAATAAGTCAATTCCATCTCCAGTTTTAACAGAAATGAAAATTTCAACATAATCTTTATGATGAATAATATTTTTACACACACCTAATAAATCTATTTTATTTCTTAACAAAATAAGTTTTATTTTGCTTTCAGCCATTAATAATAATTTATTTAAATTAAAATTATTTAAAAAATCACACTCATGCAAAACATCGACAACACATATTAAAATATTAGCTTTTCTAATTTGTGTTAAAGTTCGTTCTATACTAATCTTTTCGATAAAATCTTCTGTAAAAGGATTAAATCCTGCTGTGTCTATAAGTCTAAAATTAAATCCATTCAAACACAAATTACTTTCAATAAAATCTCTAGTTGTACCAGGTACATTAGATACTATAGCTCTATCAGTTTTAAGCAAAAAATTAAATAAACTTGATTTTCCAACATTAACATTACCTAAAATAACTACATTTAACGATTCAAATAAAAAATCATCTGAAACAACTTTATCAAAAATGGATAAATAATTATTATAACTAGCTAAAAATGAATAGTAAAAATCGTTAAATGAAAAACTTATATGATCTGGAAACTCGATAGCAGCATCTAAATCTAATTTTAATTTACTTAAATCTGAAATAACAACTTTAATAAACTCAGAAAATTTACCAGATAATGATTTAAAAATTATTTTATTAGAGTTCAAAGAATTAGATTTTATTAAAGAATTTATAGATTCAGCTTGAATTAAATCAATTTTATTATTCAAAAAAGCTCTAAATGAAAATTCACCATTATATGCAAGTCTAGCACCAAGATCGACACATCTAAAAACCAAAGAATCTAATATTAAGTCATTTCCATGAGCATGTATTTCTATAAGATCTTCTCCAGTAAATGAATATGGTTTATTAAAAAACAAAATTAACCCGCTATCTATTAAAAAAAAATTCGCATCAAAAAAAGATGCATAATTAATACCGACAATAATTGTTTTTTTTTCACTCAATTCACGTGCTATTTTAACTGATAAAATACCAGATAATCTAACTATACCTATACCACCATTACCTTTTGCTGTAGAAATTGCAACTATAGTATCAGATAAATTATATACCATAATTTTTATAAAATGTTTTTAACAATAACATATTGTTGTAATATTGATAATACGTTATTAACAATCCAATACAAAATTAATCCAGAAGGAAATTGCAAAAACAAAAATAAAAACACTACAGGCAAAAACATCATAACTTTAGCTTGAAATTGATCTTGAATTGGAGGATTCATCTTTTGTTGTATAAACATAGTTAAACTCATAAAAACCGGTAATATATAATAAATATCTTTACTAGATAAATCATTTATCCAAAATAAGAATGGGGCATGCCTCAATTCTATGCTTTCTAACAAAACATAATATAAAGATATAAAAACTGGCACTTGTACTAGAACAGGCAAACATCCACTAAGCGGATTAACATTCTCTTTTTTATAAAGATTCATTACAGCATTACCAAATTGAGTCTTATCATCTTTATATTGCTCTTTTAATAATTCTAACCTAGGTTGCAATTTTTTCATATTTCCCATAGATCTATAACTAATAGAAGACAAATTAAAAAACATAAGTTTAATTATAAGAGTTATTAAAACTATAGAAAAACCCCAATTTCCTATAAAAGAAAAAATATAACTAAGTAAAAAAAATATAGGACTTGCAATTGGCCAAAAAATACCATAATCTATTGATAATTCTAATCCTTTAGACAAATTATTAATAAAAGAATTGGATTTAGGCCCAACAAATAATGTGGTGTAAACATGCGAACATTCATTAGAATTAACTTTTAAATCACTAAAACTTAAATATTTAAAAGAATAAATTTTGTCTAGAACTTTTTCAGCTATATATATATATTCATTATCTTTATCAGGTATCCAAGCGGAAATAAAATATCTTTCTAAAAAAGCTATCCATCCACCAACACCAGTATATGAAAAATTTTTTTCCTTAAGTTCATCAAAAGAAATTTTTTTATACGGCTTACTATCAGTATAAACTGCTCCACCTTCATAAGATCTAATGCCAGAATCCAAAATGCCAGAACTAGTTTTATCTTTTTTATACCTAAGAAGACCATAATGCTTAAAAAAAACATCACTACTACTATTATTTTGAATATAAAAATCCACTCCTATTTCATAAGAATAAGACCTAAAAGTATATACTTTATACAGAAAAATATTTTCTCCAACCTCATATTTTAAAATAACAAAAACATTTGAAGAATCATCTTTTACTTCATAACTAAAATTTGATAAAAATTTCTTATCAAAAACCGGTTTATCATAAAATTGATTGCTAATAACGCCTGATTGTCCATAATAAAAACGTTCATCAGTTTTATCTAAAACAACAACTCCATTTTCACCATTTATATCATTTAAATATTTCTTTAAAACTAAATTAGAAAAATCACCGGTCAATGGATTTATCTTAACATCGACTAAACTAGTGCTAATATTTATAAGTTCTTCATTTGTATTATCATACTCTTTAAAACTTTGTGAAAAAATAATATCACCATCAGATTTAACATTATTTAAATTAGTTTCTGCATAACTTAAATCTAAATTATCTACTATTTTTTTTTCATTTTTCCAAGCATTAAACAAAATGAAAAACAAAAAAAATAAAAAAAACCACAAAATATATTTAATATTTTTAATCATAAACTATAAAAATTCAAGGTGATGGATCATATCCACCATTTAAAAAAAAACATTTAAAAATTCTTTTAAGAATTAAAAAAAACGCTGTTAAAAAACCATATTTAATTAAAACTAAATTAAAATAAATTGAACAACTAGGATAAAATTTACACGAACTTAAAATAAAAGGACTTAAAAAAAACTTATAAAATTTAACAAAAAGAATTAAAAAAAATTTCATTATAAAATAAATATACAAAAGTACAAGAATAAAGAAAACTTATACGGAATAAATAAAGTAAAAAAATCATTCCATATATTTTTTTTTAAAAATCCTTTTATTTTTCTTCTTAAAAAACGCCTAACCACTGAAAAATATACAACCTTTTTATAAACTTTTATAAAATAAATTTTACTAATTGAAGGGCGTTTACCGAAAAACAAAAAACCATCTAAAACAATACTAATGAACATATATAAAAATTATTTTGCTAAAACATATCTTCCTTTTCTTCTTCTAGCTTTCAAAACATTTCTTCCGGATTTTGTTTTCATCCTAATTCTAAACCCATGTTTTTTTTTCATTTTTCTTACATTAGGTTGATAAGTTCTTTTCATTTAAAAATCTCAAAAAAATATATATAATAAAATAATTAAACATATAAAAATTTTAAAATCAACTTTTATTATATATGAACAAAAAAATAAAAAATATTTTTTGGCAAACCTGCACAAAATACTTACAAAACACGATACCAATGAAAAACTTTATAGAATATATATGTCCATTACAAGCATATATTGAAGAAAAAACACTTATATTATTAAGTCCTAATAATTATATTAAAGAAAAAATAGAAAAAAATTATTTATCAATAATAAAAAATGTAATACAAAATATAAGTGATGACAATTATAAAATAAAAATAATAATTGGATCAATTAAACAAATTAAACAAACTAAACAAAATATAGAAAAAAATAGAAAAAATGAATTAAAGAATGTTAATAATTTTGCTAAATCAGCGATTTTTATGACAATAAAAAATCCAGGAATATTATATAATCCAATATACATATATGAAGAAAAAAATACAAATAAAAACAACATAATAAATTTTATAATAAATAATTTAACAAACTCAAATAAAAATGTTAAATATACAATAATAAAAAATGACATAATTAATTTAGAAAATTTATTTAAAAATAACAAATTACTAATAATAGAAGAAATAAATTTAATCAAAATAAATTTAAAATCCCAACAAATTTTACAAAAAACATTAGAATTAATTATAAAAAATAACATCCAATTAATAATAACAGCAAATGAAAATTTCAATAAACTTAAAAATATAAATAAAAACACCAAAAAATTAATAGAAAATGGACTAATAATAAAAATAATAAAAAATGAAAAATACACAAAAATTAAAAAACAAATATCTATAGATAATATAATTAAAAACACGTTAGCATATTATAATATGGATATAGAAAAAATTAAAAACAAAAAAAGACAAAAAAATATAGTTTTAGTAAGACAAATAATATTTTATCTATGCAAAACGCTTACAAATAAAACATTTTCAGAACTAAGTCCTCTATTAGGAGAATACACAAATTCGAATATAATGTATTCATATAAAAAAATAAAAATTTTAATAGAAAAAGACATAAATATAAAAAATGACATTCAAAATATAAAAAACAATATAATAAAATAATATGGAAATAAAAATTAAACCAAAAGATCTAATAGAAATGCTTAGAATTGTAGAAGGAGGAGTATCCACAACACAAAAAGACATAATATCTTTAAGCATTTTATTAAAAAAAATAAAAAACAAAGTTTTTTGCATTTCAATAAACGAAGACATAGAAATTGTTACATATAAAGAAATAAAAGATTCAATTGAAGAAAATGTAGATGTAATATTAAAATATGATCTAATATATAATATATGTAGATCAATAAAAGATAACTCTGAAATAAAAATAATAAAAACAAATAATTCTACGGAAATACATACAAAAAACAGCATTTTCGAAGTTCCACTTTTATATAGTTCTAGCTTTCCATCTTTTAGAACTGAAAAAAAAATATTATTTAAAACAAAAATTATATCTTCAGATTTAAAACTACTATTCCAATATCCATTTGTAACCATGTCTGAAAACAATCAAGAAGATTTTTTAAATGGTATATTAATAGATATAAATAATAATAGTATAAATGCAATAGCCTCCGACGGAGTGAAAACATCTTTTTCGCAAATTTTAATAAAAGAATGCAACAACAGGTTGAAAATAATTATTCCAAAAATATTAATTAAAGAATTTATAAATACATATCAAGAAAATGAAATTAATATTATAAATATAACAGAAAGTTATATAAAAATAATAAATAGCAAAATAACATTAACAACTAGGTTAATAAATGAAATATATGAAAATAACTTAATAAATATAAAATATGAAAAATTCACAAAAATAATATTAGAAACTTATGATTTAAATAAAGCGATAAACTTATTAAAAACAATATGTACTAACAATATACTTGTATTAAATTCTAAAGTTAATAAAATAATGCTAACTGTAAAACAAAAATCAGAAAAAGGTGTAGTAACTTTAAAAGCACATTTATTCGGTCAAGAATTAAACTTAAACTTAAATTTTAAACACATTAACATTATATCAAAAATAATAAAATCTGATAAAACTGAAATAATAGTTCCAGAAAATAAAACCTTTTTAATAATAAAAGAAAAAAATTTAAATTGCATATACGTAACACTACCATTAAAAATATAAAAAAAAATATGAAAACAATACTTATAAAAAATATATTATTTATAATTTTATCAATAATTCTGATAAATACAGCATATCCAAATTATATAAAAAATGAAAAAATAATTTTAAACACAAATGAAATTCCAACATTTAAATCTAAAATTAATAACTACTGCAACATAGTAAAATTATTTTCAAATAAAGAAAAAATTAATAAAATTGATCTTAAAAATAAAATAATTAAAGAATTAACAATGGTTAATACATATAATCATTTAATCAAAGAATATAGTATAACGCTAAATAGAGAATCTTTAGATTTAATATACAAAGATTCAGCAGAAAGAAAATACATATCACTCAACCAATTTAAAAATTTAATAGAAAAAAAATATAAAATAAAAGATAAATATATTAAAGAATTTATAATAAATAATTTAACCTTAAATAACATGCAAAAAAACATAATCTCAGAAGAATTAATATTATCTGATAAAGAAATATTAAATTTTTTTAACATTTCTAATTATAAAGATTACGCTAAAAATTTCTATGAGATACAAGTAATGGAAATTTCTTTCATGAGAAAAAGAAATAAAAATCATTTCAAGATTATGAAAAATGTAATAAATAATTTAGAAAAAGAATCAGATATAGATAAAATTAAGTTAAATTTATATCCAACTCTTACAGGATTAACTTGTAAATTAGTGGATTTAAATAATCCAAAAAATAAAATATACCATTTTTTACGATTTCATTTAGATAAAAATTTCAAAGAAAATTTAATGGGACCATTTTTTATGGATGATTATGTGTATATATACAAAATAATTAAAAAAAGAAATAAAACAGAAAATTATAAATCATCTATTAAAATAAGTTACCATACAATACAGAAAAAAAAATTATGTGAGAAAAAAAATACATTGAACTTTTTAGAATTTAATAAAGAATTTAAAAAAATCAATATTAAAAAAATATTCACTTCTAAAAGTAAAACATGTTGGTTAGACAAAAATGAAACAGATCCACTAGTTTATGAAAAAATAAGAAATTTAAACATAAATGAAACGAGTAACATAATAGAAACAGAAACTGGTTGGTATATAATAAAAATATTAGATAAAATATTTGACCAACAAAACAATATATATTGGTATATTGTACAAAATATAATTAAAGAAAAAATTAAATTATTAAATCAGCAATTTGAAGATAAAATAAGCAAAAATATATACGTAAAATATTATAATTAAATAATGACAATCTTTAAAAAATATTTAGGTCAAAATTTTTTAATAGACCAAAATATTAAAAATAAAATACTAAAATCTATTAATATTGAAAAAGATGATATAGTAATAGAAATAGGTGCCGGAGAAGGCAGTATAAGCTCAGAAATTTCATTCTTATCAAAAAAAAGCTATTTTATAGAAGTGGATAAAAAATTTATAAAAGAATTAGAAAAAACAATAAATAAAAATAAATCAAGCATTCATAATGATGATATATTAAAATTTAATATAAAAGACATTGTAAAAAAGCATAAAAAAATAAGAATTATAGGAAATTTACCATATAAAATATCGACAAAAATTATTTTAATGCTAACGGACTTTAAAAAAAATATAAAAGATATACACTTTATAGTGCAAAAAGAAATTGCTGAAAAAATAACATTCAAAAAGAATGATCAAAATAAACTAGCAATCAAAATACAATTTTTTTTTGAAATAGAAAAAATGTATGATATAAAACCAAATTCATTTTATCCGATACCAAAAATAACATCGTCGTTTATAAAATTAACCCCAAAAAAATGTACAAATGAAATTAAAGATATTAATTTATTTAACAATATATTAACACAAGCATTTAATAATCAAAGAAAAAAAATAAAAAAATCAATAAAGGAAATAAAGGATGAAAATGTAATAAAAAACACAGACTTACGCCCTAAACAACTTTCAATTAAAGAATTTTTAAATATTTACAAACATATAAAAAAAATAGAAGAATATAAATAAATACATTCTTCTATAAAAAAACTTAAATATTTAATTTAGATTTGATAGCAGCCCAAGATTTATTAAGCTCAACTACTGAATCTATGGAATGATTTAAAACTTCTTTTTCACTATCTGTTAAAGGAACTTCAATAACTTCCTCTACTCCATTACTACCAATTTTAACAGGAACTCCAACAAAAAGATTTTCAGTAACACCATATTGTCCTTTCATTAACTTAACAGCGCATGGAAGAATACGTTTTTTATCTAATAGAAAAGACTCAGCCATAAGTATAGCAGATGCAGCTGGCGCATAATAAGCAGAACCTGTTTTTAATAAATTAACAATTTCTCCGCCACCCTTCTTAGTTCTATCAACTATAGCATTTAATTCGTCTCTACTTATCTTTCCTATATTAACTAAATTATCTAAAGTGACTCCTGAAACATTGCTCAATTTAGTTAAAGGAACCATAGTATCACCATGTCCACCTAAAACATAAGCATTAACATCATTAACTGATACATTAAATTTCCAAGCTAAAAAAGTTCTAAATCTTGCGGAATCTAGAACACCAGCCATACCAACTATCATATTATCTTTTATACCAGAATAATTTTGTAAAACACCTACCATAACATCTAAAGGATTTGTTATACAAATAACAAAAGCTGAAGGTGCAAAAGCTTTAATGCCTTCCCCGACAGATTTCATAATTTTACCATTAATTTCCAATAAATCATCTCTACTCATACCTGGTTTTCTTGGAACTCCAGCTGTAACTATAATAACATCAGATCCTTTAATATCTTCAAAACTATCTGTACCAATAACACTAAAATCGTAATTTTCAATTGGCCCACATTGAGATAAATCTAACGCTTTACCCTTCGCCATATCTCTGACGACATCAAATAAAACAACATCTCCCAAATTCTTTAAAAGAGATAAATGTGCTAAAGTACTTCCTATATTACCAGATCCAATTAAAGATATTTTTTTTCTCATTTGAAACTCCTAATTTAAAAAATTTTACCAATAACCTAATACTTTCCACCAAGCGCTACCAATAAAGCCCCAAATTAAAAGATTAACAACACTTACTATAAATCCAATTCTCCACCATTCTGTAATAGTAACATATTTTGTACTAAAATAAACAGGAGCTGTACCAGTACCATAATGTGTTAACCCAGCACTTAAACTTGACCCAACACCCATAAATAAAGCTATAAGCATAGCAGGAACACCAGCATTTATACAAACAACCAAAAAAGTACCATACATAGCAGATATATGAGCAGTCATGCTAGCAAAAAAATAATGAACATAAAAATAAAACAGCCCAACTATTAGAAATACAGTTACCCAACTAAAACTAGCAACACCTTTTTGCATCTTTTCACCAAAAAATGCTGTTACGCCAAGCTTAGATAATTGATCAGATAATAAAATTAAAACAGCCATCCAAATAAAAGTGTCCCAAGCTCTAGTTTCACTTATAACATCATCCCATCTTAAAACACCAGATATCAATAAAATTGCCATTCCAAATAAAGCTGCAGTGGTAGCATCTATACCAACTCTTTCACCAAAAACCCATAAACCTAAAAGTAAAGCAAAAACAAGTAACATTATTTTTTCTCCAGATGATAAAGGACCCAAATCTTTCAATTTGGCTTTAGCAAAAGCAGGAGCTTCTGGAGTAGATTTCATTTCTGGTGGATAAATTATATATAAAAGCATAGGCAAAACAATTAAAGATATTAGTCCTGGCACTATACAAGCTACTGCCCATGTTCCCCAAGAAATTACAACACCTTGGCTAGAAGCTATACTAACTATTAATGGATTTCCAGCTGTAGCTGTTAAAAACATAGCACTAGTTAAAACATTTATTTGATATAAAAGTTTAATTAAATAACTACCAATTTTTTTTCTAGTATCTTTTTCAGGATTAACATCTGGCTTACTACCATATTCAGAATTCAAAGAATCTATTATAGGATAAATAATACCAGCACCTCTAGCAGTATTACTTGGCATTAAAGGAGCGAAAAGAACTTCGGCTGCGGTTAACCCATAAGCGAGCCCCAACGTACTTTTTCCTAAAATAGAAACAAAATAATATGCTATTCTTGACCCTAACCCAGTTTTTATAAAACCTTTAGCCAATAAGAAAGCTGAAACAATTAACCATACAATATTTGAGCTAAAACATGTCAAAGTTAATTTTAACGTCAAAGTATTTGTTAAAACAACTACGGATATAGCACAAAATGCTATTGCACCCATAGGTAATGGATTTATGATTAATGCAAGTATAGTTAAAATAAAAATTATAAAAAGATGCCAACCTTGAACTGAAACACCCTTAGGTACAGGTAAAAAAAACCACATTAAAATAAATAAAATAAGCAATGTTAAAGATGGATATAATTTTGCTCCATCTAATTTAAAAACTTTACTCATAAAAAAACCTCTGAAAAGTAATAAAACCACAATACTATTATGAAATAGTAAATGTGATATCAGATTATATTATATAATATAAAACACTACAATTTTTTTTACTTTAAAATAAAAAAAATTTACTTAATAATTAAATGAATGTATATTATTCAATAAAAAACATAAAATATATGAGAACAATAAGACAATCATTTCAAGTAACTTTTAAATATAATATAATTTTTACACATGATATTTTTAATATAAAAAATTCAACCTTAATAAAGACTTTGAACACAAAAAATAAAAAAAAAATAATAATATTTATTGATAAAAATGTATACAAAACAAATGAAAATATAAACACAAAAATTAAAGACTACATTAAAAACAATGAAAAATATATTAATTTAGTATGTGACCCTATACTAATAACCGGTGGAGAAAAAATAAAAAATCATTACAACTTAGTTAAATATGCGTACAAACTAATAGACGTTTATAAAATATGTAGACAATCATATGTATTAGCTATAGGTGGTGGAACACTTTTAGATTTGATAGGTTTTGTTGCATCTACAGCGCATAGAGGAATAAAACTAATTAGAATACCTACTACAACGCTATCCCAAGATGATTCTGGAGTTGGTGTTAAAAATGGAATAAATTTTACAAATAAAAAAAATTTCATTGGATCCTTTAGCACACCATATGCAGTAATAAATGATTTTAATCTTTTAAATTCTTTAAAAGATGAAAATTTTATAGAAGGATTTTCAGAGGCTATAAAAGTATCTTTAATAAAAGATAAAAAACTATTTTTTTTAATAAAAAATAACACAAATGAAATATTAAATAGAGAAAAAAAAATAACAGAAAAAATAATATATGAATGTGCTAAAATACATGCTAAACATATATCTAAAAAGGGTGATCCTTTTGAAGTAAAATCATCTAGACCTCTAGATTTTGGTCATTGGGCTGCACATAAAATAGAATCGTTATCAAAATACAAAATATCACATGGTAAATCTGTAGCAATAGGCTTAGCACTAGATTGCACATATTCATATCTTCTAAAATTATTAAAAAAAGATGATTGGAAAAACATAATAACAACAATAATTAAATTAACATTACCAATATACAGCAAAGAATTATCATTTATAGAAAACAACAAAAATGTAATATTTAATGGATTAGAAGAATTCAGAGAACATTTGGGTGGCAAACTAACTATAACTCTAATAAAAAGTATAGGGGAAAAAATAGAAACTCATCATATAAATAAAAATATATATGAAAAATCAATTAAATTATTAAAAAAATTAAACAACACAATTAAAAATGCTAATAAATAAAAAATATATACTAACATATTGTTCAAATATTTTTAAAACAAAAAATTTAAAAAAATTAATATTAAATATAAAAAATTATATTAAAGAATTTAAAAATACACAAAGACATATAAGCATATGTTTATCAAAAAATTTATTAAATAATTTTATTAAAAAAAAACAAAAAAATCTTTTTTTTTTAAAAAAAAATTTAATTAGATCAATTAATGGGTTTGTATATCAAGATTTTCACAAAAAAAATATAAAAGAAAAAATATATTTACCAGATTGGACATCAAAATACAGACTTTTATACACAAAAAACATAATATTATCAATTAAAAATATTAATGAAATAAAAAATAATATAAGCGTCTCAACAATGCCACTTTCATATAAAGAATGGACAACTGAAAAACAAAAACCAATTATAATATATAAATCAATAAAAAACATAATTAAAATTATATCACAAACAAAAAACAAAAATCTAATAAATTTAGCAATAGAACCAGAACCATATTGTATTTTAGAATGTTATTTAGACATAATAAATTTTTATGCCATATGGATTAAAAAAACCGCACAAAAATTAAAAAAACATATACGTATATGTTACGACATTTGCCATTTTTCAGTAATGTTTGATAAACATGAAATAGCGTTAAAATCAATAAATAAAAAACAAATAAAACTCGGTAAAATACAAATAAGTTCTGCATTAAAAATAATAACACCACAAAAATTACATTATGCAAAACCTTTAATATTAACATTATTTAAATTAAGACATTCGAACTTTTTACATCAATGTATAACTAAATATAAAAAAAACATAAAGATATACAATGATGTTAATAAAATAATAAAAAATTTACTAAATAAAAAAAACATAGAAATAAAAATACACTGTCACATACCTCTATATAAAAAAAAATTTAAATATTTTAATACAACTCATTTAGAAACTAAAAAAACAATAAAATATATTAAAAGCCAACCTTTAACAAAAAATTTAGAAATAGAATCATACACTTATCACTTTTTTTTTAAAAAATTTTGTTATACAAAATCAATTAAAAAAGAACATGTAATAACTATAGAAGAATGAAAAAATGAACCTAATTAAAAAAATATATTCAATATCTAAAATAATAACATTAATACTCATATTAAAAAAATCTTCAAATGTAAAAGAAAAAAAAGAAACAGCTCAAAAAATCACAAATTTAATAGAAAAATTAGGGCCAATAGCAATAAAACTAGGACAAATTTTATCAACAAGAATAGATCTTTTACCAGAAGAATTAATAAATGAATTAAAAAAACTTCAAACAAATATTAAACCAATAAAATTTAAAAAAATTAAGAATATAATTGAAAAAAAATTTAATGCTAAATTAAATAGCATGTTCAAAAAAATAAATGAAAATCCATTAGCTTCAGCGTCTATTGCTCAAATACATACAGCTTTATCAAAAAAAAATGAAAAATTAGTAATAAAAATAATAAAACCAGAAATAAAAAATACAATTAAAAAAGATTTAATTCTATTGAAATTTTTTTCAATAATTATACATATAATTTTTCCAAAAATAAGACGATTAAAGCCAATAGATATAATCAAAGAATTAGATAAGAGTTTGAAAACTGAAATAAATTTAAAAAATGAAGCAATAAATATAATAAAAACACAAAAAAACTTTAAAAATAATAATAAAATATATATTCCAAAAATAGATATAACTTTAACAAATGATGAAATAATAACTTTAGAATATATAGATGGAATAAATATAACAAATAAAGAAAAATTTACAAAAATTAAATTAAACACTAAAATAATAGTAACAAATCTCTTAGAATTATTATATACACAAATATTTAAACATAATCTATTTCACGCAGACTTACATCCAGGAAATATATTAATATCAAAAAATAAATCAAACAAATCAGTAATTGTGTTAATAGATTTTGGTATATCAAGTACTATAAGAACCAAAGAAAAAATATATTTGGCAAAAAACTTATTAGCTTTTGCTCAAAAAGACTATAAAAATGTAGCAAAATTACATTTAAAATCACAAACAATAAATACTAAAAAAACAATACAAGAAATAGAAAATGATCTATATTTTATTTTTGAACCCATATTAAACAAAAAAATAGAAAAAATATCATTTAAAAACACAATATCTTTATTAATTAATTTAAGTAGATCACTAAATATGCAAATGCAACCACAATTAATTTTGTTTCAAAAAACATTGTTATCTATAGAATCTATTAGTAGACACATTGAACCATCAATAAATCTATGGAAAATAACTAGGATATCGTTAGAAAAAATAATAACAAAAAATACTTTAACAGAAAAAATAAAAAAAATATTTAAAAATAAAAAAAATAATAAAGAAAAAATTAAAAACAAAAATAATTATAACATGAAACCAATACCACTAATAATTACATATCTTATAATAATATTAATAAATAACATAATGAAATACAAAATGATAATATGAACACATTAATATACAGTCAAAATGCAATAATAAAATTAATAAATCAAAATCCTGATATAATAATAATTTTATATATATTAAAAGTAAATAAGAAAACAATTTATATAGCTCAGCAAGCTAAAAAACTTAAAATAAATATAATTTATATTAAAAATATATCTAATAAAAATTCTTCTTATTTAAAAAAATACAATTCTATAATATGTAAAATAAAAACATCAGAAAAGAAAGATTATAACTTAGAAGAATTAATAAAAAATAAAAAAATAAACAAAATTTTAATATTAGACAGAATACAAGATCCATATAATTTTTCAGCATGTATAAGAACAGCAGAAGCTTTTTCTTTTGATACAATAATAACAAATGACAAAAACACAATAAAACAATCATCTTTAATAAATAAGATATCTAATGGCGCAAATTTATTTACAACAATAATATGTGAAAAAAATATATTAAATAAAATAAGTTTATTAAAAAAATATAATTTTAAAATAATAGGCTTATCATCTAAATCCAAAACTATTTTAAAAGATGAACTTATTCCGCCTTTAGCAATAATAGTTGGATCTGAAAAAAATGGTATCAATAAGGAATTAATGAAAGAATGCACAGATACATATAAAATTCAAATGAAAAACTCATGTAAAAACATAAATGTATCTGTTATAACCGGAATTATTTTATCAAAAATAATAAATTAAAAATCTAAGTCAAAATTTGAACTAATATTTTTATCAATAATTTTTTTTCGTGCTTCAATGTTTCCACCCATTAAACTAGAAAAAATTTTACTTGCATATTCTGCATCTTTAATTTTCATAAGTTTTAAATTACGTGTTTTAGGATTCATAGCAGTTTCCCATAATTGTGGCGGATTCATTTCGCCTAAGCCTTTATATCTTTGAACAAAATAAGAAGATAAAATTTTATTACTCATAGAACTTATCAACTCTGTAAACATACAAAAACTATAATTTACACCATCAAACTTGACATCATTATTATTAACAAAAAATTTATTTAAAAAAGCGTTGAATTTAAAAATAAATTTATATTCATTAGAAGAAAAAAAATTAACATCTAATTTGAATTTTTTTAGAACACCATAATTAAAAAAATTAACATCAATAAATCCATCACTCATTTTAGAAAAATTAAAAGAAACTTTAAATTCAGGAAAAAAATTAGAATTCAAAAACTCGCCATACATATTAACTTTATCAACAAAAGAAGAAGTTAAAAAATCAGGAATGAAAGTATTAAAATAAATAAATTTTTCAAAAAAAAATCTAGGATAAAAATTAGATAATATATCAAAAACATTAATAAGATTTTTATATTCCAGCGTAAAATCATTAAAAAAATTAATATCAACAAAATTTAAAAAAGATTTTAATTTTTCAAATACACAAGTACAAATAAAATCATTAAACTCTTGTTTATCTTTTACATAAAAAGATTCATCCTTATTAGAGATTCTATAAAGCGGAGGATTAGAAATAAAGATACAACCATTTTCTATTAAAAATGGCATATGTCTGTAAAAAAAAGTCAATAATAAAGTCTTTATATGCGCACCATCAACATCAGCATCTGTCATAAATATTATTTTTCTATATCGTAAATTACTTATATCGTATTCATTGACTCCAACGCAACACTTTAAAGCACTAACAACAGACTTTAACTCCAAACTAGAAAAAACTTTATCAAATCCAGATCGTTCAACATTTAAAATTTTACCCTTTAATGGTAAAACAGCTTGTGTTCTTCTATCTCTTGCTTGTTTAGCAGAACCACCAGCAGAATCTCCTTCTACTAAAAAAATTTCAGACAAGAATGGATTACTTTCCTGACAATCAGCTAATTTTCCATATAAACTAACAAATTCCATACCATTTTTTTTTTTACTCAAATCTCTAGCTTGTTTAGCAGCTTCCCTAGCTTTTGCAGCAGATATAACTCTTAAGCATATAGATTTTGCAATATTAGGATTTTCATAAAAAAAGTCTTTTAAATTCTTAAAAACAACATATTCTACAGCTTGTCTGGCTTCCGTGGAAATTAATTTTTCTTTAATCTGAGAAGAAAATTTTGGATTTGCCATGTAAATAGACAAAATAATAACAACACCTTCTCTAACATCATCTCCAGATATAAATACATTATTGCTTTTTGAAAAAAATTCATCAATATATAATTTTATAACTCTTGTTAATGAGCTTTTTAATGCTATAAGATGAGATCCACCATCACGTTGAAAAATATTATTAGTATAACAAAATATTGACTCAGAACTACTTTCTGTCCATTGAATCCCAATATTAACAAGAACATCATTTTTAGATTCTGAAAAAAATATAACATCTTTATTAACGATCTTCTTATCTTTATTTAAATACTCTAAAAAAGATTTTAACCCACCAGTTTCAAAAAAAACATTTTGCTTAACAGATTTTAATCGTTCATCTAATAAAACAATTTTAATACCAGAATTTAAAAAAGCTAATTCAATAAATCTATCAAATAAACATTGATAATTGAAATTAATAAAACTAAATATATTTGAATCAGGAATAAAAGAAATTTCCGTGCCTCTTAACAATGTTTCACCAACAACTTTTACTTCATGCAAAGGCTTACCTAAAGAATAACTTTGCTCATAAATAAACCCATTTCTATAAATTTTTAAAATTAAATTGCTAGACAAAGCATTTACTACAGATATACCAACACCGTGCAATCCACCGGAAACTTTGTAAGATTTATCATCAAATTTAGCTCCAGAATGTAAAACAGTCATTATAACTTCAGCTGCAGAAACACCCTCTTCTTCATGTTTATCCACAGGCATGCCTCTACCATCATCAATAATGGTAACATATCCATTGTTACGTAAAATAATTTGTATGTTTTTACATTCATCCATAAGATATTCATCTATTGAATTATCAACAACCTCAAAAATCATTTTATGTAAACCAGTACCATCCTCAGTATTACCAATATACATACCAGGTCTTTTTCTAACAGCTTCAAGACCTCTGAAAATTTTTATTTTCGAAGAATCATAATTAATCATTTGAAATTATTTTTTTAACTTACTAAATTTTTTATTAAAATTATCTACTCTACCTGCAACATCAATTATTTTTTGTTTACCAGTATAGAAAGGATGACACTTATTACAAACTTCTATATTTAACTTATTCGCATCCAAAACTAGATTTAATTCAAAAGCATTACCACAACTACAAAAAATATTAATGCTCTTCAAATTAACATTTTTATTAATCATAAAAAAACCTTTATAAATATTCTTCTAAATATTTTATTTTACCATCAACATTTTTCCATTTTTCGGCTTCAGTTAATGGCTCTTTTTTTTTAGTTATAGTAGGCCAAATCTTAGATAATTTAGAATTTATATCAATAATTCTTTTGTCCTTTACATCGTCTTCAGATAAAATAGCTTCAATCGGACACTCAGGCTCACATAAAGCACAATCTATACATTCATCTGGATCTATAACTAAAGATTTTGCCCCTTCATGGAAACAATCTACTGGACAAACTTCAACACAATCCGTATACTTACATAAAACACATTTATCCGTAACTACAAAAGTCATAAAACATTCCTTAACAATATAAAACAACAATTTATAACATTACTTTACATTATTTACAATAATATTTTATAATAAAAGAAACAAAAATAAAATAAGATGGCAATATTAGAAATATTAAAATATCCACATACAAACCTTAAAAAAAAAGTTGAAAAAATTAACATAATAAATAATAACATAATAAATATCACAAATTCTATGATAGAAACGATGATTCATAATAATGGAATAGGACTGGCGGCACCACAAGTAAATATAAATAAACAAATAATAGTTATTTCAATAAATGAAAAAATAAAACCACTTATACTAATAAATCCAATAATTATTTTAAAAAAAGGAATAACAACAAATACAGAAGGATGCCTATCATTTCCAGATGTATTTGTAAAAGTAAAAAGAAATAAAATTATAAAAGTCATATTTTTTGACCTAAATGGAAAAAAAAATTTATTTTTAGCAGATAATTTATTAAGTATTTGCATACAACATGAAATAGATCATTTAAATGGCATAACTCTATATGATAAAATGTCAACTCTTAAAAAAAAATTAATACAAAAATGAATAATTTAATATTTATAGGAACGAATAACTTTGCTGCGGAAATATTGGAAAAATTAATTAAAAAAAATATAAAAATAATTTGTACCATAACTAAGCCGGATAATGAATTTGGTCGAGGACATAAAATAACAAAATATCCAGTAAAAATAACATCAGAAAAATATTCAATACCATGCATAACTGAAGAAAAAATAAATTCCTTAGAATCAGAAAATAAAATAAAACATTTATTTCCAAATTTGATAATTATGGTAGATTATGGTGAAAAAATAAAAAAAAACATAATAAACATAGCAAAATATGGCATAATAAATATACATCCTTCAATTTTGCCTAAACTAAAGGGACCAACTCCAATACAAACAGCAATACTAAACGGAGAAAAAGAAACTGGTGTATCAATAATAAAAATAAACAATAAAATTGACTCAGGTAATATTTTGAATATAATGACATATAAAATAAAAAAAAATGACAATTACGAAAAATTATTCAAAAATTTATCGCGATTAGCTGTAACATGTCTAATTAAGACAATAAAAGACATTGAAAATAAAAAAATAATAGAAAAGATTCAAAAAATTAAAAAATCAACATACACACAAAAAATAGAAAATGATTTTTATAAAATAAATTGGAATGATACTGCAATAAATATAGAAAGAAAAGTCAAAGCACTAACAGGAATAAAATATCCTTTTACAATATTTAAAAATGAAAAAATAAAAATAGTATATGTTAAATTAATAAAAAGAAATATAATATCAACACCAGGAGTTATTAAAAATGTAAACAAAAATGGCATAGATATAACAACAAAAGAGAATATAATAAGGATTAAAAAACTACAATTTCAAGGAAAGAAAATTATAACAGTAAAAGACATGTTAAATAGTAAAAAAAATTTATTTAAAATAAATGAATTTTTCGAGTAAAATTAAAGAGGAATTAAATGAATCACTATGAAATAATGATATTAATACACCCGGATCAAAGTGAAAGATTACAAAACATTATAAAAAAATATAAAACACTAATAGAAAATGGTAATGGCAAGATCCATAGATTAGAAGACTTAGGCAAAAGACAATTGGCATATCAAATAAAAAAACTGCATAAAGCACATTACATTTTGATGAATATAGAATGTAATAAAAATATTTTACAAGAACTACAAGAATCACTTAAATTTAATGATGCAATAATAAGAAAATTAATATTGAGCGTTAAAACTTCAATAACAAATCCATCAAAATTAAAAATTAAACAAAACGTAAGTGAAAAAAATGAATCAACAAATTAAAATTAAAAAAACAAAAACATTTGATTATAAAGACATAATTAATCTAAAAAGTTATATATCAGAAAATAATAAAATAATACCAAAAAGAACAACTGGCTTATCAGCAAAAGAACAAAGATCTTTAGCAAGAGCTGTTAAATTAGCTAGATTTTTAGCTTTAATTCCATATTGTGATCAACATAAGGGATAAAATGAAAATAATACTGTTAGAAAAAATAGAAAAATTAGGTAACATAAGCGAAATAATAGAAGTGAAAAATGGATATGCTAAAAATTATTTAATTCCTCAAAAGAAAGCATTAATAGCTAACAAAGAAAACATTCTTTTACAAGAAGAAAAAATTAAAAATAAAAAAGAAAAAAATATATTTAGCACAAAACATTCATTACAAAACACAAATATAATTATACCAGTTACAGCAAAAAATAATGATGAATTATATATCACGTATACTACAACAAAAATAATAAAAATATTAAAAAAATTAAATATAAATGTAAAACAAAAAAACATAACAAAAGATATTTTTATTAAAAAAACAGGCACATACGAACTTGAAATGAAAATAAATAATAAAGAATTAATAAAAATGCATTTAATTTTTAATAAAATAAATAAATGAAATTATCTAAAAATATACCATATTCCATTCCATTTTCTATAGAAGCTGAACAAGCAATTTTAGCTGGAATAATAATAGATAATGAAAATTGGGAAAAAATCTCAGAAGAAATAGAAGAGTCAGACTTCTATAAAAAAAAACATAGAATAATATTTAAAATATTAGAAAATGAAGTTAAAAATAATAAAAATATAGATGTATTATCGTTAACAGAAATTTTAAAGAATAATAATGAAATAACGCTAATAGGTGGAAAAGAATATCTAAACGAAATAATAGCAAATACAGCAAATACAAAAAATATAACAACATATGTTAAAATAATAAGAGAATATTCAGCTTTAAGAAAGTTAATAATAACCAGTAAAAACATAATAGAAACATCACTAAATATTAAAAATAAAAATATACAAGAAATAATTGATCGAGCTGAAAAAGAAATATTATCAATTTCAAAAAAACACCAAAAAAAAGAAAACATAACAACAATTTCTCAAGCTTTAACAACAACAATAAAAAAAATAGAAACATTTTTTGAATCAGGATCAAATATAACTGGATTATCTTCAGGATTTAATGAATTAGACAATATAACATCTGGATTACATAAATCGGATTTGATAATAATAGCAGGTAGACCATCAATGGGAAAAACTACGCTAGCTATAAATATAGCAGAAAATATAATAATTAAAAATAATTTACCTGTTTTAATATTTAGTATGGAAATGCCAGCAGAACAAATAGCTACCCGCATGTTATCATCATTAGGAAGAATAGAATTACAAAGATTAAGAACTGGATTATTAAAAGAAACAGATTGGCCTCGATTATCATCAGCAATAGCTTTAATATCAGGGAAAAATTTATACATAGATGACAGTGGATCATTAACCCCATACGATATAAATAATAAAGCAAGAAAAATATATAATTTAAATAAAGAATTGGGTGCTATAATAATAGATTATTTGCAATTAATGCATATACCAGATATGAATGATTTTAGAGCATCTGAAATATCCGAAATATCAAGATCATTAAAAGTTTTAGCAAAAGAACTTAATGTTCCTATAATAGCATTATCACAATTAAACAGAGGATTAGAACAAAGAACAGATAAGAGACCAATAATGTCAGATTTAAGGGAATCTGGATCTATAGAACAAGATGCAGACTTAATAATTTTTATATATCGTGATGAAATATACAATAAAAATATAAAAAACAAAGGAATGGCAGAAATAATAATAGCTAAACAAAGAAATGGCCCAATTGGCACAATAAATTTAAGATTTTTGGGACATTACTCTAAATTTGAAAATTTAACAGATGAATAACACGTATGAAAAATGAAATAATAACATTTAATGAAATAATTCATAAATTAAACAAATTTTGGGAAAAAAATTTTTGTATTATATTGCAACCATTAGATCAAGAAGTAGGTGCAGCAACATTTCATCCAATGACTTTTATAAATGCGTTAACCAAAAAAACTTTTAACGCAGCTTACACACAAATATCAAGAAGACCTACAGATGTAAGACACACAAACACATCAAATAGAAGCACATTATTCCATCAATATCAAGTAATAATGAAACCATCTCCACTAAACATACAAGATTTATATCTTCAATCACTAGAAATAATTGGCATAAAAATAAAAAAAAATGAAATAAACTTCATAGAAGATAACTGGAAAAGTCCAAGTTTAGGCGCTAATGGTGTAGGATGGGAAGTAAGATTAAATGGAACAGAAATAACACAATTCACATATTTTCAACAAATGGGAGATATAGAATGTAATCCCATAATGGTAGAAATAGCATATGGATTAGAAAGAATAGCTATGCATCTACAAAAAATTACAAATATAAATGATATAATTTTACACGCAAATAAAAATACCAATAAAAAAATAAAATACTCTGATATTTTTCTAAAATACGAAAAAGAAATGACTAAATATATAAAAGAAGAAATAAATTCAAATAATTTAAAAAAAAATTTTATAGAAATAGAAAAAGAGTGTAACAAACTAATATATAAAAATTTACCTAGAATAGCTTACGAAAAACTTATAAAATTATCACATTTATTTAATTTAATAGAAGCAAATAAGTATGTGCCTATAACAGAAAGACATGATTATATAGAAAAAATGAAAATATTATCTAAAAACATAGCTGAAAAAATAAAAAATGAAAAATAATAAAAATAACATTTTAATAGAAATTGGTACTGAAGAATTACCATACAAAAATTTACACAAACTATCTGAAAACTTTAAAGATATTATTAGAAATAACGCACCAAAATTAAACATAAACTTTAGTTTAATTAAAAATTTCATAACTTCCAGAAGAATAGCATTCATAATAGAAATCAATGAAGACGAAAAAAATATAAATATAAAAGAAAAACTCAAATCATTAATAAATAACTCTTTAAATGAAATAAAATTTAATATTAAAATGCGTTGGCATAATTACACTACAGAATTTATACGTCCAGTAAAATGGTATATTTTATTAATAGATAATAAAATAATAAAACACACGATATTTAACATTAAAAGTAAAAACATAACTTTAGCTCATAAAACACTAAAAAAAGAATTAAAAGTTAATGCAAATAATTACGAAACTTCTTTGGAAAAAAATGGATACGTAATTTGTGACTACAAAAAAAGAAAAAACTTAGTACTAAAATTAATAAAAAACTACACAAAAACAAACAAACTAAATATAATTTTAAAGCGTAGTTCAATAAACGATGTAACAAATTTAGTAGAATATCCATCAATAATAATTTGTAATTTCAAAAAAATTTTTTTAAAAATACCAAAAGAAATAATAACAACAGTTTTATTAAAAAATCATTTTTGTTTTTTACTTACAAAAAAAAACAAATTAATAAATAAATTAATAATAATATCAGACGTTATAAGAAAAACAAAAGAAATAAAAATTGGTTATGAATATATAATAAATACAAAACTATCAGAGCTAAATTTTTTATACGAAAACGATAAAAAAATTATAAAAAAATTTAATATATATGATTTAAAAAAACTAACATTAAATGATAAAATAGGTAATATATATGAAAAAACTCTAAGAGTTAAAAATTTAGTAAAATTTATAAAAAATAAATTAAATATAAAATCTAAAAATATACTAAATGCAACAAAATTTATAAAAATTGATATGTTAACTAAAATAGTGACAGAAATACCAGAATTAAATGGACTTATTTATAGTTCAAGCTTAGAAAATAAGTATATTAGAAAACATTTATACAATTACAACAGAACCATAAATAATAAAGTTAAAAAGAATATAATTAGCGCAATAATATCTTTAGCAGATATGATAGATAATATAACTAGTTTTTTCATTTTAGGCAAAATACCTACAAGTAGTAAAGATCCATTCAATCTAAAAAAAGATTCAAAAATAATCATAAAAATAATTATAAAAAATAAAATTAATATTAATATAAAAGAAGTAATAGAACAGGCATTATTTTTACATAAAAATAAAAATAATATTATTGCAGTTAAAATAACAAACTTTATTGCACAAAAAATAACGAATATAAAAACGCAACAACAAATAGAAAATATATTAAAAATAAAAAATATACAAGAATTAATAGAAAAAATAACACGATATAGATTTAAAGAAAATTTAACAACTCTTATAAAAAGAATACAAAGAATTACAGAAAAAAATAAAACAAATTTACAGAAAAAAATAAATAAAAAATTATTAATAAAAACTCAAGAAAAAGTTTTATTTATAAATATAAAAAAACATTTAAATATTATAAATATACTAAATAAACAAAATTTATTTTTTGAATGCGCAAAAACGTTTTTAATGATAGAAAAACATATAACTTCTTATTTTAAAGATGTTTTAGTTTTAGATAAAGATATCGACATAAAACATAATAGATTAAAATTATTAAACATAATAAAAAAAATAGCCTTTAACAAAGTCAATTTAAATTTTTTTGTTTAATTATTATTATTTTATTTTTAAAATAAGAATATAAAAATATAAAAAATAAGAATGTAATGATAGATGAACCTAGAAATTTAAAAAAAACCCAAAATGAAGTGCTGAAATTAAAAATTATAAATAAATTTAGAATACCAAATAATATAAAATAATTAAAAAAATAAATTAATAATAATAAAAAATTTTTTTTCTGCGCTGTAATTTTTAAATTAAAAAAATACAGAAAAAACTTTTTTTTATAAAAATAAAAAAACAAAAAAAATATAGAAAAAAACCAGTTCAACAATGTAAATTTTATTTTTATAAAAAAATCATTATTATAAAAAAATGCTAAGAAAGAAAAAAACAAATAAATTAAAGCAAAAATTAAATATTTTTTATTAAAGATTTTATTATTAGTTTTAAAAACAAAAGAGATAATAAAATAATAAATAGCTGAAAATATAGCTGCATAAAAAATATCATAAATAAAAAATATTAAAAAAAATAATAAAAAATATAAAATATAAATCATAAAAAAAATAAAATATAAATAACAATAAATAAAAAATACAATAATATTAAAAATATGACAACAAAAATAGTAGTTTCTGGTATGCGTCCAACCGGTAGAATACATCTTGGTAATTATACAAGTGTTATAAAAAATTGGATAAAATTACAAAAAACATATTCATGTTTTTTTTTTATAGCTGACATACACTCACTGACAACTAATTTAGATAATATAATAAAATTAAATTATTATACAAAAATTATAATAAAAGAATGGTTGGCAACTGGTATAAATCCAGAAAAAAGTAACATATTTATACAATCGCATATACCAGAAACTTTTGAATTACACACAATTTTATCTATGATAGCTCCAGTATCATGGCTTGAAAGGGTTCCTACATATAAAGCTGAAAAAAATGCAAAAACTTATGGTTTTTTAGGTTATCCAATATTACAAGGAGCGGATATATTAATATTAAATGCAGACTATGTACCAGTCGGCGAAGACCAATTACCACATTTAGAATTAATAAGAGAACTTGTAAGAAAAACAAATACAGTAATTAAAAAAATAACTAATTCGTCAATCGATGTATTTAAAGAACCGCAACCACTTTTAAATTACCATAAAAACATTCTTGGAATAGACGGAAATAAAATGTCAAAATCAAAAAATAATACTATATTAATATCGGATGAATCAGAAATTTTATTTAAAAAAATAAAAAAAATAAAAACAGACGAAAAAAGAATAAACATTTCTATTTCTGGCACACCAGACAATTGTAATATATGGAAATTTCATGAAATTTATTCAAACATTAAGACCAAAAAAAAAATAAAAACAGAATGTTTAACTGCAAAAATAGGATGTTCAGATTGTAAAAATATTTTATATAAAACAATAGAAATTAAAAATAAAACAATAATTAAAAATATAAAACTTTATGAAAAAAAAGAATATTATATAAATGAAATTATAGAATTAGGAAGTAATAATGCAAGAAAAATAGCAAAAAACACATTAAAAACTCTTAAAGATAAATTAAATATTTTATAAGCCGAAAAGAGGAATCGAACCTCCACCATACATTTTACGAAAATGTTGCTCTACCAATTGAGCTATTTCGGCAATAATAAATAATTTAATTAAAAAATATTTATTGATTACACTAAAAATATTATAATATAATCTCAAAATAATAAAAATATAAAAGAGCAAAAAAATGCAAAATACAGAAATTAAACAATACTTAACAAAACAAAAATTACTACAACACATAGCAAACAATACGGGATTATCAAAAAAAAATGTAAACGCTGTATTTGAAACGCTTAATGAAACAATAAAAGCACATATTAAAAAAGATGGTCCTGAAAAATTTATATTACCAGGGTTATTAAAACTAACAGTTAAAAACGTTCCAGAACAAAAAGAAAAAATAGGATTTAATCCTTTTACAAAAAAAGAAATGAAATTTAAAGCAAAACCAGCTTCAAGAAAAATAAAAGTAAGAATATTAAAAAACTTAAAAGATATGGTAAAATAAAAAAATGGTAACTATAAAATTAAAAAGAATTGGAAGAAAAAAAAAACCATTCTATAACATAATAGCAATAGAAAAACTGAAATATATTAAAGGTAAATACATTGAAAAATTAGGCTATTTCAATCCAATAAAGAAATCATTATTAACAAAAATTAATATAGAAAGAATAAATTATTGGAGCTCAAAAGGTGCGGAAATATCAAAAAGAGTTCAAACTTTAATTAAAAAATATAAAAATAATGATATATAATATAATAACTAGCACTCCTAACACATTAATATATTTAATAAATGAAAAAATAACAAAAGACGCTTTTAAAACAAAATTAATTAAATTAAATATATATAATATAAAATTAAAAAGGAAAAAAAAAATACAAAAATAGATGAAAAACCATTTAATGAAAAAAACAATCTAATAACAAAAATAGATCCACTTATAAAAGTTTTGTTTAAAATTGAAAAAAAATCGGAAAAATTATCGACAGTAATATGTTTATCTCCACAAGGAACAATGCTAACACAAAAAATGGCAAAGGATTTATCACTAAATAAAGAATTAACGATAATTTGTACAAAAAATTCTGGAGTAGACAATAGATTAGAAAAAATTAAAAAATTAAAAAAAGTATCAATAGGCAACTATATTATAAATAACGGAGATTTAGCTTCTATAGTTTTAATAAACGCTATAAGTAGATATAATAAGAACTTATTAGATGAAAAAAATATAAAATATGAAACATTTAATAAAAAAATGTTTGAACAACCAAAGTACATAAGCCCAAATAAGACCGTTATTAAAAATATTGAACCACAAAATACGTTTTTTTTTTTTAAAAATAAAATTAAAACTACAACATCTTTTTATAGACCAAATATGATAAATAGGTTTAAACATGAATAACATATTAAAAATAATATCAGAAAAAAGAGAAATAAAACCGCTACCATCTTTTAAAACTGGTGACACTATATGTGTAAATTTTAACATAATAGATAATAAATATAAAAATAGAAATCAAAATTTCGAAGGCTTAGTTTTATCAAAAAAAAATGGAATAAATCCAACTTGCACTATAAGAAAAATCTCTCTTGGAGAAGGTATAGAAAAAACATTTTTTATAAATAGTCCAACAATTAATTGGATAAAAATAAAAAAACAAGGACTAGTAAGAAAATCAAAAATATATTATATTAAGAAACTAACAGGAAAAGCTGCAAGAGTAAAAGAAAAAAATACGAAATAGGAGAGATGACCGAGTGGCTTAAGGAACACGTCTGGAAAGCGTGTGTACTTTTTAGTACCGAGGGTTCGAATCCCTCTCTCTCCGAAATAAAATGATTAAAATAATAAGCAGTATATTTTTTATAAGTTGCACATCTATAGGCGCTGGCATTTTAGCATTACCATGTTTAACTGTATATAATGGTTTTTTTTATTCGACAATGGTATTTATAATATGCTACATTTTCATGACAATAAGTGCATTTTTAATGTTAGAAACAACGTTATGGTTTAAAAAAAATACAAATATAATAAGCGTAATAAATCAAATTCTAGGATACAAGTGGAAAGTAATAGCGTCTATAATCTACATATCATTATTATATTCATTAATAAGTGCTTACATATTAGCTTATACAAAATGGATGATGAGTAATGATTTATCGAATAAATACACTTTAATTCCAAGTTTATTAATATACATAGTACTAATATATTTAATAACATTTCATAAAAACGAAATGTTTAAAAAAATAAATAACATTTTATCTATATTATTATTTCTGACATACACAATAATAATTTTTAAATGTCTAAATTATGTGAAAATGGATAATATAAAAACTTATAATTTAGAAAATATAAGTAACATATTTACTTTAGCAATAACATCTTTTGGATTTGCCATAATAATACCAACGCTTTCAGATTTTCTAAAAAAAAAAAATAAAATATTATACAAAACAATTTTACTTGGAAGCTTAATACCATTAATAATTTATATTTTATGGATTCTCATAATGCTGGGTGTTTTTCCACTATCAGGTGAATTCAGTCTACAATACATAACACAGCAAAAAATACCAGCAGACGTCATCTTTACGAATTTTATAAGTAAAATAATAAATTCTGAAAGCATAATTAAAATAATAAAGATATTTTCATTTTTAGCAGTAATTACTTCATTAATAGGTGTTGCTACAAGTTTAAAAGATTTTTTATCAGATGAAAGAATATTGAAAAAAAATAACATAATAATTTTAATAGCAATAATAATACCACCTATACTCGCAATAATATATTTAAAACTTGGATTTATAGCTCTATTGAAATTAAGCGGAATATTAGTATCATTTTTACTAGGAATAATTCCAACAATAACGGTATGGTACGGAAGATACATTTTAAAAATAAAAGGTAAAATAACAATACCTGGTGGAAAATTTTTATTAACTATGAATTGTTCGTTTTTTTTATACGCTATAATAAATGATATATTTAAATTATAGCTCCCTGGGACGGATTCGAACCGCCGACCCAGTGGTTAACAGCCACTTGCTCTACCTGCTGAGCTACCAGGGATAAAAATACGTTAAAGAATTTAAAATAGAAGAAAGAATTAAAATTAAGCCAACATATAAATAAATATAAAAACTGAACAAACAAGCTTTATTTACAGAATTTCTATATAAACTTATATTAAAAACATGTTTTATTCCATTTAAAAAATACGGAATAATAATAAAAATAAATACAAAAAATATATAATTAAAAAATAAAGTATAAATTAAAATAATGCAAAAAGCAAATAAAAATAATATACTGAACAAATAGGGTACACGTTCTAATCCTAAAAAAACAACTAAATTAAACTTCTTACTTATTTTATCAAATTTTGAATCAGGGACTTCATTTAACAATAAACAACAAGTTATTAATAACCCAAATGGAAATCCTAAAACTAAATAATCTAAGTTAGAACTACCAGTCAATGCATATGTACAGCTATATGTCATCAATGGGCCCAAGCATATTATGTGCATGATTTCACCGAGTCCATACCTACTAGCTAAATGAATTGGTGGTGCCGAATAAAAATAAACGCAAAAAAAACCTATAAAACCTAAATAAAAAATTAAAAAACCTCTTAAATAAATTAATATCAACCCCAAAATAGATACTATAAATAAACTTAATATAGATAAATATAACATATTTTTTTCAGATATAAGTTTTAAATCTATAGCTCTACTTCCACCAGTACTAAATAAAACATAATCCACATTAATTTTATCTCGTCCACTCTTCCAATCAAAATAATCATTAAAAGTGTTAGCAGAAACATGCAGAAAATATAAAGCTACAAACAATATAAAAGTTATAGAAAGAGAATAATCATCAAAATTATTAATTGATATGAAAAAACTAAAAAAAAATGGTAATATGCTACCTAAAGTAAACTTGCTTCTAAAAATAAGATTTATACTATTTAAAAAAGATTTTTTAGGTTTAATTAAAACATTAGGTGAATCAAAAAAATCCACTATTATAAATTTTTTATTATTTTTTTTTCTCAAAACAAGATTTATTGAAATAGAATTATTTAAAATAACACTAACATGATAAAAATCAGTCTGTGTATTTTTAAAATAATTAAATTTATCGATAAAATAAATAACAAATTCAGAACTAATTAAATTATATATACGCTCAATTCCAACAACATCTTGTTTTAATAACTTAAAAAAATTTTCACATTTATGATTAAAAGATAAAATCTTGCCATCTAAATCACAAATTATACTAAATTTTTTAACACTTAACATTTAAACCTAATATATTTAATAATCATCATAAAAAATAAAATGGGCCCAGTAGGACTTGAACCTACGACCAAGGGATTATGAGTCCCCTGCTCTACCAACTGAGCTATAGGCCCATCTTTAAATAATATACACAAATAAAATTCTTTTTTCAATCATCATACGAAAATTCTTTTAATTGTTTTATAATAGTAGGATTTCTCAATTTTCTCAAAGCTTTTGCTTCTATTTGTCTTATGCGTTCTCTAGTTACATCGAATTGTTTTCCTATTTCTTCTAAAGTATGATCTGTATTCATTCCTATTCCAAAGCGCATCATAAGAACTTTAGACTCTCTAGGAGACAATCTTGACAATAAAGATACCAAAAAATCTTTTAAATTTTCCTTTTTTGCAGAATCCAATGGTGATATAAATGAATTATCTTCTATAAAATCTCCTAAAGAAGAATCTTCATCATCACCAACCGGAGTTTCCAATGATATAGGTTCTTTAGCAATTTTCATTATTTTCCTTATTTTATTTTCTGCCATTCCCATATATCCACTCAATTCTTCTGGCGAAGCTTCTCTACCATCTTCTTGTAAAATTTGTCTTATAATTCTATTTAATTTATTTATAGTTTCAATCATATGTACAGGTATTCTAATTATTCTGGCTTGATCTGCTATAGATCTTGTTATTGCTTGCCTAATCCACCAAGTTGCATAAGTAGAAAATTTATAACCACGCCTATATTCAAATTTATCAACTGCTTTCATTAATCCTATATTACCCTCTTGTATTAAATCCAAAAATTGCAATCCACGATTTATATACCTTTTAGCAATTGATATAACTAAACGCAAATTAGCTTCTATTATTTCATTTTTTGCTAATCTAGCTTTGTTTTCACCTATAGAAATATTTCTATTTAATTCTTTAAGTTCAACAATTTTTAAAAACATTTTTTGTTCTAAATTTGATAATTTCTTTTGAGCCAGTAAAATTTCATATTTAAAAACTTGCAATTTCACATGATCACATTCATGCGATATTAAAAACTTATCAAACCACAAAAAATTAGTTTCATTATTAAAAAAAGTTGATAAAAAATATTTTTTTTGTACGCCGCATTTTTCTACGCATAAATTCATTATAATTTTTTCTTGCATTTTAACAGAATCTAGTAAAGATTTCATATTGCTAGTTAAACGATCAATAACATTAAAAGACCATTTAAACAAAATTAAAAAATAACCAAGTTTATTAAACATAAATTTAGTTTTACTATGATTTCTACCATATTTTTTTTCAACAAATTGTGTTTCTATTATTAAAAAGACTAATTCATCAAATATTTTTCTAACTTTTTTATTATCCAAATAAACGTCTAAATCATAGTTTTCTGTTATTCCAAAATCAACATTAGATGCAGAAGCATCATTATCTTCTAAAAATCCATTAACTAATTCTGATAAATTTATGAACCCGGCTTTCACTTTATTATAATCTTCTATTATTAAATTTAACATTTTAGGATATTGTGCAAATGTAAATATAGTATTTTTAATTCCATCTTCTATTCTTTTTGCTATAGATATTTCACCTTTTCTAGTTAATAAATTTATACTTCCCATTTCCTTCATATACATTTTCATAGGATCTTTTACTTTAAATACGGCTTCCTCTTGGAAATTATTTGCTGACAATATATTAACTTTATTCAAATTTTTATCAAGATTATTTATTTCTTCAACATCAATAGTCTTTTCTTTAGAATATTCTGAATCTAAATCATACATTGAAAACTCCTATTTTAAATTATATGATTCTATTTTTTTTAAAATACTTAAAAACTCATTTTCTAACATGTCAATCGGCATTTTATTAATCAATAAAATAATATTTACGCATTTTAATTTTATTTTATTTATTAATCTTTTATTTAAATTGGAAAAATTTAAATTTAAATTATTTTTTATTAAAAAACATAAATCTAAAAAAATTCTTATATCTTTATTAAAAAAGATATATTTATTGCAAAAAATTTTATCGAAATTAATTTTATAAATTAAATATTTTTTTTTGATTAAGTAGATGCAAGCTTTTATAAAAATAGATGCTACATTTTTATTATAAATTATTTTATTTAATCCAAAGTATAAATAATTAGATAAATAATTTATAACGAAATTTTTAACGAGCATGTTTTCAACATTTTCTAATATTTTATTAATTTTGAAAAAAAAATAAGAATTTAACGTTTTAATGTTCATAATTAAAAATATAAAATCTATTAAAAAGATAGATTTATCTAATAACAATAAAAATTTATCTTTACCATTAAGAGTAATAAAAGAATCAGGATCATAATTTTGCGGCATTATGACAAACTTTATAATTTCAAATTCAAATAAAAATGGTAAGCACATAAAAGCTGTTTTTATGGATGCTAATTTTCCAGCTTTATCACCATCAAAACAAAAAATAATTTTTTTACAAAATGATTTCAAAAACATTAAATGATCTTTAGAAAAAGCTGTGCCTAATATAGCTAAAACATTTTTTATTCCAAATTGATGTAATTTTATTACATCAAAATATCCTTCTACAATTATAAAACTATTTGTATTTTTTTTAGCTTCATATATTCCATAAAATATTTTTTTTTTAGAAAAAATATCTGATTCTGGAGAATTTATATATTTAGGTTTAAAATCATTAAATATTGTTCTGCCACCAATACCTATATATTCTCCTTTCATATTTCTTATTGGGATTATAAGTCGATTTTTAAAAACTTTATTTAGCTTTAAAGTATTTCTGTCTAAAATTCCTATTTTAGACAGAAATATCTTAATGTTTTTATTTTTTATTTTTTCTATATGATATGATATGATACCAAGTTTAAATTTTGTTATTGATTCTTCGTTTAATTTCCTATTTTTAATGAACTTGGTTATATTATTTTCCGTAGTTTTTATTAATATTCCGTTTAAGTAATTAAATATTTTATAAACTGGTTCGTCTTTTATATTTTTATTGTATTTATTATTTATTTTTTCTTTTGAAATTATTTCTATTGCTGATAAAAAACTACATTTTTTATATTCCATTATAAAATTTATTATATTCCCGGCTCTATGACATCCAAAACAATAATATCTTTGACTTTTTTTACTTATATAAAATGACGCAGTTTTTTCTTCGTGAAAAGGACATCTTGTGAAAAAACTATTACCACTTTTTTTAACTTCTAAAATTGAAGATATTAATTTTAATATATCATATTTTTTTATAATGTTTTCAATTTTAGTTTTTTGAATCATTATGTTTTAATATATTCGAGAGTTTTTGTTACCTTTTTTTAAGAAAGATCTTTCTCTTATTAATTTTTTTAACATTCGTTTTTTTGCTGTAGATACACATCTTTTTTTAATTTTTGATGGGGGTTCATAAAATTCCCTTTTTCTTAATTCTTTCGGTAATCCAGCTTTTTCTACCACTCTTTTTAGTCTACGTATTGCAAAATCTAATGATTCATTTTCTTTTAATGTAATGCTTGGCATATTTATAATTTAAAATATTATGTTAATTTATTATATTAAATATTTTTTTAAAGTAAAATAAATTTTTTTTGATATTATGTTTAAAATGATAATTTTGGGTATAGAAACTTCTTGCGATGAAACTGGAATAGCTATATATGATAGTTTGAATGGATTAATTTGTGAATATACTTACAGTCAAAAAATACATTACTTTTATGGCGGCACAGTTCCTGAGTTAGCATCTAACGATCATTTAAAAAAAATTTTTAAATTAATTTTTTTTACTCTAAAAATAAAAAAAATTTTACTTAGGGACATTGATTTAATTTCTTATACGATTGGACCGGGATTGAAGAATTCTTTATTCATAGGAATTATAGTGAGTAAAGCATTATCTTTTGCTTTAGGGATTCCTTCTTTAGGAGTTAATCACTTAAAAGCACATATTACGATTTCTTTTCTTTTTAATAAAAAAATAACTTTTCCTTCTTTGGTTTTATTTTTATCTGGCGCACATACATTTTTAATTGAAATGAATGATTTTGATAATTTTTTTATTTTAGGCGAAACTTTAGACGATAGTATAGGTGAAACTTTTGATAAGATAGCTAGGTGTTTAAAAATTATTCCGTCTAATGGTAAAAGTTTAGAATTTTTTTCAAGAAAGAATTTTTTATTTTCAAATCTTGGGTATTTTAATTCTTGTTATTCTAGTTCAAATTTAAACTTTAGTTTTAGTGGTATAAAATCTTCTGTTATTAGATATATAAGTAAATTAAAAATTATAACATTCAATGACAAATGTAATGTTTCTTACAATTTTCAAACAACGTTAATTAGATTAATTTGTAATAAATGTTTAAATTTATTTCTTTCTAAAAAGTATAAATGCCTGTTATTATCTGGTGGTGTTGCATCTAATTTTTATTTGAGAAAAGCATTGAAAAACTATTCTTATATTTTTAATGTTACTTTTTGTACACAACCAATTAAATATTGTACTGATAATGGTGCAATGATTTCATTTTTAGGTTGTTTTTATTTTAATAAAAATATATTTGATAAAAACTTTAATATAATAGTTAAACCAAATATTAGGTTAAATCTATAATATTAGTTATTATTTTTTTTGTCAATTTTTTTTTCATTTTTTTATTATTTAGTAACTTATAAATAAGTTATTAATAAGTTACTAATAATTTTGTT